>NZ_JABWRA010000040.1:0-62753 GCF_014268705.1 Pseudomonas sp. SWRI179
CTACTTAACTCATTGAATCTCAAGGAGTTTTCCGTTTCGACTGCGCCGGAAGTGGGGCGAATTATAGACTTCCAGAATCTGCCGTCAACCCCTAATTACGCTTTTGTTGCAGAAGATACTTTCCTACCCAGCAAACGCGGGATCCGACGCATAACCGACGGCACCCTTAGCACTAATAGTGCGGCACCTATAAAGGCGTATATCGCCCATTCTTTCAGATCCGCCCGCACGATCCACAGCATATGCAGCAGCCCCAGCCCCAGAATCAGATACACCAGGCGATGCAGTTTCTTCCAGCGCACCCCCAATCGTCGCTGACTGTAGCGATTGGATGTAACCGCCAATGCCAATAGCCCGAGAAACCCAAGCGCCCCCACAATAATATAAGGCCGCTTACTCAACTCGACGCCCAACTGCGACCAGTCGAACCCCAATATGAACGCCGCATACCCGCTTAAATGCAGCACCACATAAGCAAAGCACCACAACCCCAATTGACGCCTGACTGCAATCCACCCCGCCCACCCCGTCAATTTCTGCAACGGCGTCATGCTCAAGGTGATCAACAACAGGATCAGCGTCCCCAACCCGAGCCGATCCACCAGCACTTTGCCCGGGTCAGGACCCAACGAATTCATCAAGGCCTCGTAAAGCCAGAACAACGGCCAGACCGCCGCCGCGATGAAGACGCTGATTCGCCAGACTGGAAAACGCATCAGTAGTCCTTCCTCAGGTCCATCCCTGCATATAAAGAAGCGACTTCATCCTGATAGCCGTTGAACATCAGCGTGTCGCGCACATTGGGACTGAACAGCCCGCTCGGCAAACGGCGCTCACGTGCCTGGGTCCAACGCGGGTGATCGACTGTTGGATTGACGTTGGCATAGAAACCGTATTCGTCAGACGCAATGCTTTGCCACGTGGTCTTCGGCTGCTCGCTCACCAGACTGATGCGCACGATGGACTTCACACTTTTGAACCCATACTTCCAAGGAACCACCAACCGCAGCGGCGCGCCGTTCTGGTTCGGCAACTCCCGCCCGTACATCCCCACCGCGAGAATCGCCAACGGGTTCATCGCCTCGTCCAAACGCAGCCCCTCCACATACGGCCAGTCGATCAAGGCGAAACCGGAACGCTGCCCCGGCATGACCTTGGGGTCCTGCAGGGTTTCGAAACGGATGTACTTGGCCTTTGAGGTCGGCTCGACTTGCTTGAGCAATGCGGAGATGGGAAAGCCGATCCACGGAATAACCATGGACCAGGCCTCGACACAGCGCAGCCGATAAATCCGCTCTTCCAGTTGATAAGGCTTCATGAAGTCTTCCAACCCATAGCGCCCCGGTTTACCCACCTCCCCGTCCACCACCACGCTCCAGGGCTCGGTCTTCAAGGAGCCGGCATTGGCTGCCGGGTCCCCTTTGTCGGTGCCGAACTCATAGAAGTTGTTGTAATGGGTCGCGTCCTTGAACGGTGTGATCGCCTCATTCTTGACCGTGACCGCCTCCCATTGGACCGAAGGCAGTTTCTCGGCAAACCAGGACGGCGCCTTGCCCGGTTCGACATCGGCATAACGCGCCGCATCGGCAGCGCTGGCCCATTGCGGCAAGCTGCTCACGGCGAGACCCGCCATGGTTGCACCGAGCATCTGGCGACGAGATAGATAGAAGGATTCGGGCGTGACGTCCGATTCACGGCAGTCGGACGACTTGGGGATCTTGATCAGCATGACAACTCCGCAGTATTGGAGGGCAGGTGCACCAATAGACTGCGGAGTATGGGGGAAATTACATTAAGGCAACGTTTAGCGTCGGCGAAGACGCAACAAGTACTGCACCGGGCCGGAAGCCGCATAAGCGAGGAATACCAGCAGCAGGATACGCGGCGGATCACTGAACACCACGGCGAATACCAGCACCACCGCTAGAATCGCAACGAACGGCACACGCCCCTTCAGATCCAGCTCCTTGAAACTGTTGTACTTGATGTTGCTGACCATCAGCATCCCCGCCGCGGCAACCAGCAGCGCCACCAGGAACGACATTTTTGAACCCTGGATGCCATAGTCGCTGAATGCCCAGACCACACCCGCCACGACACCCGCCGCAGCCGGACTGGCCAGGCCGATGAAGTAACGCTTGTCAGCCTTGCCGACCTGGGTGTTGAAACGCGCCAGGCGCAACGCCGCACCCGCCACATAGATGAAGGCGACCATCCAGCCGACCTTGCCCATGTCTCCCAGCGCCCAGCCGAACGCCAGCAAGGCGGGCGCCACGCCAAACGCGACCATGTCGGACAGCGAATCATATTCGGCGCCGAACGCGCTTTGGGTATTGGTCATGCGGGCGACGCGCCCGTCCAGGCCATCGAGCACCATGGCGACGAAGATCGCAATGGCGGCGAACGCGAAGTAACGGCTCGCCCCTGCGCTATCGCCGGCGCTCAAGGCGGCCTGGGCGCTCATGGAGCTGATGATGGAATAGAAACCGGCGAACAGGTTCGCGGTGGTGAACAGATTCGGCAGCAGATAGATGCCACGATGCCGGACCTTTCGGCCTTCAGCGTCATGGCCTTCTTCGATATGTTCATCGATGGGCAACAGGCTTTCGGCGTCAGGAGCCTGGTTTGGCTCGTCGGGACGTTCGCTCATGGACAATACCTTGCAACGGTGTGAAAAAATTCGACAGATGTCTGGGACGACGGTTCGGCCGCAAACGATGCAGCTTTATACCAGAAGCCATCGCCCAAACGAAAAAACGCGGCCAAGGCCGCGTTTTTCGATCAAGCTCGCGACTTAGTTCTTGGCTTTGTCGACGATCTTGTTGGCACCGATCCACGGCATCATCGAACGCAGTTGCTCGCCGATGATTTCGATACCGTGGGCGGCGTTGTTGCGACGCTTGGCGGTCATCGAAGGATAGCCGGTGGCGCCTTCGCTGATGAACATCTTGGCGTATTCGCCGTCCTGGATACGTTTCAGGGCATTGCGCATGGCCTGGCGGGACTCGGCGTTGATCACTTCCGGACCGGTCACGTACTCGCCGTATTCGGCGTTGTTGGAGATCGAGTAGTTCATGTTGGCGATACCGCCTTCGTACATGAGGTCAACGATCAGCTTCAGTTCGTGCAGGCATTCGAAGTAGGCCATTTCTGGCGCGTAGCCGGCTTCAACCAGGGTTTCGAAACCGGCCTTGACCAGCTCGACGGTACCGCCACACAGAACGGCTTGCTCGCCGAACAGGTCGGTTTCGGTCTCGTCCTTGAAGGTGGTTTCGATGATGCCGGTACGACCGCCACCCACGCCAGCAGCGTAGGACAAGGCCACGTTCTTGGCGTTGCCGGATGCGTCCTGGTAGATCGCGATCAGGTCAGGGATACCGCCGCCCTTGACGAACTCGGAACGCACGGTGTGACCCGGGGCCTTCGGCGCGATCATGATCACGTCGAGGTCGGCACGTGGCACGACTTGGTTGTAGTGGATCGCGAAGCCGTGGGAGAAGGCCAGGGTGGCGCCTTTCTTGATGTTCGGTTCGATTTCGTTCTTGTACAGCGCCGATTGGAACTCGTCCGGGGTCAGGATCATGACCAGGTCGGCAGCGGCAACGGCAGAAGCCACGTCGGTCACTTTCAGGCCGTGGGCCTCGGCCTTGGCAACGGTGGCCGAGCCTTTACGCAGGCCGACAGTTACGTCAACGCCGGAATCTTTCAGGTTGCACGCCTGGGCGTGGCCTTGGGAACCGTAACCAATGATGGCGACTTTCTTGCCCTGGATGATCGACAGGTCGCAATCTTTATCGTAGAAAACTTTCATGAATTTCCCCTATATCCGGCCATTCAGGCCATTCGCTAATTTGGTTTAGATGCTCAGTACTTTGTCGCCGCGGGCAATCCCGGTGACGCCACTGCGTACGGTTTCCAGAATCGAGGCAGTGCCGATCGATTGGATGAAGCTGTCGAGCTTGTCGCTGGTACCGGTCAACTGAACGGTATAGACGCTGGCGCTGACATCGACGATCTGCCCACGATAAATATCGGTAGTACGCTTGATCTCGGCGCGCTGGGCGCCGGTGGCCTTGACCTTGACCAGCATCAGTTCACGCTCGATGTGAGCGCTTTCCGACAGGTCCACCAGCTTGACCACCTCGATCAGCTTGTTCAGGTTCTTGGTGATCTGCTCGATGACTTCATCGTGCCCCACGGTGGTCAGCGTCAGACGCGACAAAGTCGGGTCTTCGGTGGGTGCCACGGTCAGGCTTTCGATGTTGTAGTTGCGCTGCGAGAACAGGCCTACAACACGAGACAGCGCACCCGGTTCGTTTTCCAGAAGCAAGGAAATAATGTGTCGCATGATTAGGTACGCTCCGTCTTGCTCAGCCACATATCGCGCATGGAGCCGTCTTTGATCTGCATCGGGTAGACGTGCTCGCTGGTGTCGACCGCAATATCGATCACCACCAGGCGATCCTTCATGGCGAACGCTTCCTCCATCTTCGACTTCAAGTCCTTCGATTCGGTGATGCGCACGCCAACGTGACCGTAGGCCTCCGCCAGCTTGACGAAATCAGGCAGCGATTCCATGTAGGAGTGCGAGTGACGGCTGCCATAGCTCATGTCCTGCCACTGGCGAACCATCCCCAACACACCGTTGTTCAGGATCACGATCTTCACCGGCAAACCATATTGCAGGCAGGTGGACAGTTCCTGGATGTTCATCTGGATGCTGCCCTCGCCCGTGACGCAGGCGACATCGGCTTGCGGAAAGCTCAACTTGATGCCCATGGCCGCCGGAAAACCGAAGCCCATGGTGCCCAGGCCGCCGGAGTTGATCCAGCGGTTGGGTTTGTCGAACTTGTAGTATTGCGCGGCGAACATCTGGTGCTGGCCCACGTCGGAGGTCACAAAGGCATCGCCCTTGGTCACTTCGCACAGGGTTTCGATCACGGTCTGCGGCTTGATCACGCTGCCGTCGCCCTTGTCATAAGGGAACAGGCCGCGATCGCCACGCCATTCATCGACTTGCTTCCACCAGCTGGCCACGGACTCCTTGTTCGGAACCTCGCCGATTTCCTTGAGAATGGCGACCATTTCGGTCAGCACGCTCTCTACAGGACCGACAATCGGCACGTCTGCCTTGATGGTCTTGGAGATGGACGCCGGGTCGATGTCGATGTGGATGATCTTGGCGTTCGGGCAGAATTTCGCCGCGCCGTTGATCACACGGTCGTCGAAACGCGCGCCGACCGCGAGGATGACATCGGCGTGGTGCATCGCCAGGTTGGCGGTGTAGCTGCCGTGCATGCCGAGCATGCCAATGAACTGACGGTCCGAACCCGGGAACGCACCCAGGCCCATCAGCGTATTGGTGACCGGCAGGTTGAGCATTTTGGCCAACTCGGTCAGCGGCGCGGAGCCACCGCCGAGGATCACGCCACCACCGGAGTACAACACCGGGCGCTTGGCCGCCAGCAGCATTTCGGCGGCCTTGCGGATTTGCCCGGAATGACCACGGACCGCCGGGCTGTAGGAACGCAGCTTGGCTTTTTTCGGGAAGATGTATTCGAACTTCTCGGCCGGGTTGGTCATGTCTTTGGGGACGTCGACCACGACCGGACCCGGACGACCGGATTCGGCCAGGTAGAAGGCCTTCTTCATGACTTCCGGGATTTCCGACGCGTGCTTGATCATGAAGCTGTGCTTCACGATCGGCCGGGAGATACCGATCATGTCGGTTTCCTGGAATGCATCGGTGCCCACCATGGTGCTGGGCACCTGGCCGGAGATGATCACCATCGGGATGGAGTCCATGTACGCGGTGGCGATACCGGTGATGGCGTTCGTGGCGCCAGGACCGGAAGTCACCAGGACCACGCCGGCCTTGCCGGTAGCACGGGCATAACCATCAGCCATATGGGTGGCCGCCTGCTCGTGACGAACCAGGATGTGGGTCACTTCCGGCTCTTTGAACAGGGCATCGTAGACATGAAGAAGAGCACCACCGGGGTACCCGTAGATATATTTGACGCCTTCGTCACGCAAAAAGCGGACGAGCATCTCACCGCCAGATAAAAGCTCCACGTTGTTCACCTCTAAAACGCCAGAATACCGACCCACAAAAGGGGACGGGTCTTAATAGGTTTACTTCTCGGCAGAGCATGAGCGACGGTGGTCGCCGACTACGTCAGCACTGACTGAGCAAGTATTGGGATCGTCCCAAGTGTTGCGGGCCTTTCCCACCCAGCGCGAGGTAACGCGTTGCGGGTGTAACAGGTCGGCGCGGATATGCGCCTCATGATCTGCCGAGTGGGTCTGCTTCTGGCAGTCCCTCTACAGCGGACTTTGGATTCTTCTGTTTCGCCTCCTTCAAGTCAAGTCGTCTATGTGCTTTATTCGAAGTAAGCGCATGAGAACGCAAGAAAAAACCCTTAAACGGCAACTGTGTTAGCTTCAATTGCGCAATCCAAGACAAGGAAACAGCATGCGAATGATGTTATTGACGGCCAGCCTGCTGGTAGGCCTGAGCCCGATGAGCATGGCCGGCCAGATCTATAAATGGGTGGACGCCCAAGGCGTGACCCACTTTGGCGCCCAGCCGCCCCAAGGCGTGGAAGCGACGACCGTGGGCAAGTCCGCGACGCCAGCGCCCAAACCACCGCCCCCCGCTTCAGGCGGGGTCGTTGGCGATCAAAAGGCCATCGACCAACAGGTCAAAAAAGAAGTTGCCGAGCAGGAAGCCCAGCTCAAGGCGTTCTGCGAACAGGCCCGGACCAACCTGGCGCAATTGCAGAACAACCCCAGGGTGCGGGAAGACGTGGAGGGGGAAATGCGCCGCCTCACGGATGAAGAGCGACGCCAGCGGATCGATGAGACCCGCCAGCAGATCGAGGAACACTGCCAGTAATGGCGATCAACCGACGTCGCTGATCAACTGATCGAACTGCGCCAGCAGCCGCTGCAACTGGGCGCCCTGCCCTGGCCGCTGGGCATAGACCATCTCGGCCATGGCAAGGATGCCCGAGGCGTTGGGCAGCGGCAGGTCGTTTTCCAGGATGGCTTTCATCCTGGGCAGGAAAATCCATTGCAGCCACTGCTCGAAATCCAGGGTGTCGACCGCGAACGGCTCGACACTGGCCAGCGCCTGCGCCGAAGGTGAAACCTCGCTCCACCAGCCCTGGACCCGTAGCTCCCGTTCGATCAGCAGCAACTGATCGGCGATTTGGGGAAAACGCGTATCCATCAGAGCGAAACCTTGGCCTTCTGACGGGCCAACGCCGCGCCAGCCGAATCGCCTTGTTTCTCACGAGCCTGGGCGATCAATTCCCACAGGCTGGCCTGAAGTGCCGGGCGGCCACTGGCGAAGGTCAGGCCACGGCGGGCCAATTGCTCGGCTTGCGGCGCATCGCCCTGGGCCATACGCACCTGGGCCAGGCGATAAAGCACTTGTGGCTCACGTGGCGCCACACGCTGGGCACGCTCCAGGCTGGAGGAGGCGCCGTTGAGGTCGCCGCCAGCCTGTTGCTGTTGTGCCGTGGTCAGCAGGGCCAGCACCGGGCCGTCCAGTTGCTCATCGGCGGACAAGCCACCGGCACTGGCCGACGGGATGCTGCTCGGCGTCGAGGGCATGCTGTAGCTGCCCTGATCGATCGGCGAGGTTTCGATAGGGCCTGGCGTGATCGGGCCCGGCGTGATCGGCGTGCTGCTGATCGGCGCCGAGGTCGTCGCGCCGCCACCGGGCACCATCACCACCACACCGGTGTCGCCTTGCGGAATCGCCTGGGCCTGGCCCTGCACGGGTCGTTTCACCGTCGTTTGACGGAAACCACCGTTGGCCGAGATCCGCTCGCTGTTGGACACAGCGGTGCCGGAGTCAACGACCGGAATCGAACCGCGTTGTACGGTAGAGCAACCACTGAGCAAAGCCACGGCCGTTACCGCTGGAATCAACCACTTGTTCACTTGAAACCCTCTTTGCTTAATTCATCCAGTCCTTGACCCAATCCATCACCGATTCGGCGGGATTCGTGCCGCCACAGGCTGCACCGGGTGGCGGTTCGCTGCCGCGAATATACGGCATCTGTACTGCGCCCGGGCAATTGGCGTCGGAACCTTGGCCAGTACGCGAATCAACCCAGGCCTGGACGATATTGTCGGGTTGCGGCATGTCCAGCGGCAACGGGTCGGCCTTGCGCATGAAACTGGTCCAGACCTGCAGCGCGCCGGTGGCGCCGGTGAACGGGGTCTTGCCGTTGTCATCACGACCGAGCCAGACCACCGCCAGCAGGTCCTGACTGAAACCGGCGAACCAGCTGTCACGCGAGTCGTTACTGGTGCCTGTCTTACCCGCCAGGGTCAGGGTCCGGGGCAGCACGTTATAGACCGAACTGCCGGTGCCTTCACGCATGACCCGCTGCATCGCGCTCTGGATCAGGTAAATGGACGCCGGATCGAAACGTTGCTGGATCTGGAACGGATAACGCTTGAGCGGCTCGCCATCGGCGGTCAGCACGCTGCGAATCCCGCGCATCGGTGTATTGAAACCGCCGTTGGCCAACGTCTGGTACATCGCCGCCACTTCTATTGGCGTCAGCCCACCAGCGCCCAGCAGCATCGACGGGAAGGCCGGGAATTCGCGGCTTACCCCCAGGCGCGCCAGGGTCTTGAGTACGTTCGGCACGCCGACTTCCAGCCCAAGGCGAGCCGTCGACAGGTTGTAGGAATGCGCCAGCCCTTGGTAGAGGAACACCGTGCCGTGGGGGCGACGATCATAGTTTTGCGGCGTCCAGACCTGACCGTCCGCGCCCTTGATCGAGAATGACTCGTCGGACAGCCAGCTCGTCAGCGTGTACTGGCTGGGCTTTTCCAAGGCGGTAAGGTAAACCGCTGGCTTGATCAACGAGCCGATCGGGCGCACCGCGTCCAATGCCCGGTTGAATCCCGCAAAGCTGGCCTGGCGACTGCCGATCATCGCTTGGACCTCACCGGTTTCCGGGTTGGTCACGACCATGGCCGCCTCGACTTCGTCGGAGCCCTTGCGCCCCGCCAATCGCTTGAAGGTGTCCTCGACCGAGGCTTCGGCCTTCATCTGCAGGATCGGGTCGAAACTGGTGAAGATGCGCAGGCCTTCTTCGGTCAAGTCTTCGTCGCGGTAGTCTTCCCGCAGTTGACGCTTGACCAGGTCCATGAATCCTGGGAACGAACTGTCCGCCAGGCTGCCACGCTTGGTCACGCCCAACGGCATCTTTTTCGCCGCTTCGACTTGCTCGGCTGTCGCCACACCTTGTTGTTGCAGCAAGTCGAGCACCAGGTTGCGCCGCTCGAGGGCACGTTCCGGATTACGACGCGGGTTGTAGGAAGACGGCCCCTTGACCATGCCCACCAGCAACGCCACTTGATGCAGCTTGAGTTCGGACAGCGGCTGGCTGAAGAAGAACTGGCTGGCAAGGCCGAAACCGTGCACCGCCCGCTGACCGTCCTGGCCGACGAAGACCTCGTTGAGGTAGGCCTCCAGGATCTCCTGCTTGTCGTAGTGCAACTCCAGCAACAACGCCATCATGGCTTCGGTGAGCTTGCGGGTCAGGCTGCGCTCGTTGGTCAGGTAGAAGTTCTTGACCAACTGTTGGGTCAGGGTACTTCCGCCCTGGCGCATATGGCCCGAGGAGGTGTTGACCCAGATAGCCCGGGCAATCGATTTGGGCGAGACGCCGAAGTGATGGTAGAAGTCGCGGTCTTCGACGGCGATCAGCGTATCGAGCAGGAACGGTGGGACCTGGTCGATCTTGATCAGGATCCGGTCTTCGAGATTCTTGGGGTACAGGCCACCAATGAGCAGCGGCTCAAGGCGCACCACCGACAGGCTCGCGTTGTTGGCGCCGGTCAGCGCAGCCACGTAGTCGCCGGAAAAACGCACCCGCACCGGTTGCGCCTGTTCCATGCCTTCATAGAACTGGAAACCACGGGTGTTGAGGTCGATGGTATTGCCATTGACCGAGGCCGCACCCGGACCATTGGCCACGCTTTCACGGCGATAACCCAAGGCATCGAGTTCGGTCAGGAAGTCGGCCTTGCTCAGCTTTTGTCCGACGAACAGCTCCAACGGCCGGGCATAGACCTTGGCCGGAATGGTCCAGCGCTTGCCGGAGAACTTCTCCTGGACCACGGCATCGAGATAGACCGCAAAACCGGCGAGCACGACGAGGCCCACCAGGCTGAGTTTAAGGGCCCAGCCCAGCCAGGGCCGCAGGCGGCTGGCGGGTGGTTTCTTGGGGGTACGGGGGGATCGGGTACGAGTCATGGCGGCGGATTATACGCACTTTGCTGCGGTTCAACATGAGCCCCCCACTCGGTTTGCGTTAGCGCGGCTAGCGGCCATAATGACGGCCTTGAATTTTCCAGTCTATGAAGGACCGCCCGTGAGCCAATCCCTGATCGCCGCCTTGCAAAACCCGGCCCTCTACCCGCATCCCGTCGAAGCGTTCCAGGTCATCGAAACCCACATTTCCTGGGTATTGCTCACCGGGCCATACGCCTACAAATTCAAAAAGCCGGTCAACTTCGGCTTCCTCGATTTCACCAACCTCCAAGCGCGCCAGCATTTCTGCGACGAAGAATTGCGCCTGAACCAGCGCCTGACCCAGGACCTGTACCTGGAAGTCCTGCCGGTTACCGGCAGCGCCGAAGCGCCACAGCTCGGTGGCGACGGCCCGGCCATCGAATACGCCCTGAAAATGCGTCAATTCCCCCAGAGCCAATTGCTCAGCACACTGCAAGCCAACGGCGAACTGACCACCGCGCACATCGACGAGATGGCCGCCCAGATCGCCCAGTTCCACCTCTCCACGCCCAAGGTGCCCGCCGAAAACGTCGCCGGCACGCCGCAAAGCGTGATGGCGCCGGTGCTGCAGAACTTCGAACAGATCCGCCCGTTCCTCAACGACAAGGCCGACCTGCTGCAACTTGAAGCACTGCAAGCCTGGGCCGAGAGCAGTTTCGAACGCCTCAAGCCGCTGCTCACCC
This sequence comes from Pseudomonas sp. SWRI179, assembly GCF_014268705.1. Taxonomy (NCBI): domain Bacteria; kingdom Pseudomonadati; phylum Pseudomonadota; class Gammaproteobacteria; order Pseudomonadales; family Pseudomonadaceae; genus Pseudomonas; species Pseudomonas sp. SWRI179. The sequence goes on from NZ_JABWRA010000040.1 coordinate 11,011, forward strand.
AGCGCAAGGCCGACGGTTTCATCCGCGAATGCCACGGTGATATCCACCTGGGCAACGCCACCGTGATCGACGGCAAGGTGGTGATTTTCGACTGCATCGAATTCAACGAACCGTTCCGCTTCACCGACGTCTACGCCGACACCGGCTTCCTGGCGATGGACCTGGAGGATCGTGGCCTCAAATCGTTGGCGCGGCGTTTCGTCAGCCAATACCTGGAACTGACCGGCGACTACCAGGGCTTGGAACTGCTGAACTTCTATAAAGCCTACCGCGCCCTCGTCCGGGCCAAAGTCGCACTGTTCAGCATGCCGGCCGAAGCCGATCCAGTGCAGCGCGCAACCACCCTGCGCCAATACCGCAACTACGCCAACCTGGCCGAAAGCTACAGCACCATTCCTTCGCCCTTCCTGGCCATCACCCACGGTGTTTCGGCCGTTGGCAAAAGCCATGTCGCAATGCGCCTGGTCGAAGCACTGGGGGCCATTCGCCTGCGTTCGGACGTGGAGCGCAAGCGCCTGTTCGGTCAACAACAGGTCCCCAACGATCCGCAGGCCGGCATTTATGGCAGCGACGCCAGCAGCGCCACCTACGCCCACCTGCATGAAGTCGCCGCGACGATCCTGCGCGCCGGTTTCCCGGTGGTGATCGATGCCACCTATCTCAAGCACGATCAGCGCGATGCCGCGGCAAAAGTCGCCGAGGCCACCGGCGCTCCGTTCCTGATTCTCGACTGCGACGCGCCGCAAGCGGTCATCGAAAGCCGACTGGCGCAGCGCCAGGCCGACCAGCAAGACCCCTCCGATGCGAACCTGGCGGTCATTGCCGCACAACAGTCCAGCCGCGAAGCCCTGACCCCGGCGGAAATTCTCTGCAGCAAACGGGTCCAAACCAATGAAAGCGGTACGCTCGACATTGTCGTCGCGCAAATCCGCCAGCGTTTGCCAGGCCTGTAAATCACTATTTTGGCCGTGAAGCGATGCCCGGCTTCACGGCCAATAAATAGTGGCACTATACTGGCGTCATAAAACCAACAGGTGATATGAAATGAGCCATCCCAAGATTCTCAACAGCCCGCTTTATGCTCTGCTGCGCAAAGATGACATTTCAGGCTTCAACAAGGAGCGCCCTCAAGGCACGGTCGACATGCGCGGCGGCGATTTTCGCGGCCTCGATCTGCGGGAACTGAACGCGGAGGACGTTGATTTCACCGATGCGTATTTCCGTGCCACCGACTTACGCGGCATCGATTTCCGCAAATCATCATTGGAAGGCGCGAGCCTGGCCCATGCGCAGATATCCGGGGCCTACTTCCCGCCCGAGCTGTCTGCGGACGAAATCCTGATGTCGATGAATTTCGGCACCCGATTGCGCTACCGCACCCGCTGACAGTCTCTAACGAGGCCGCTCAACCCGCGGACCTGCCCCGACCGAACACATCTCCAGCGCCCTCGCTTGCGCTGGAGAATGCAGTCTATTCCCACCTCATCGTGCGTAATGCATTAGAAGCTTTTGCGTCGAATCCCACCAAAGAATCACGTTTTTCCTACTGACCGCTACACTGCTCAGAAGCTTGCCCACCGCACCAGTCGGCCGTCGCAAGGAGGCTCGATGAATGATGAACTGCAACACCTGAAGAATCTGGGCAAGACATCGGCCCAGTGGCTGCACGCCGTGGGTATCCACAGCGCTTCTGATCTACGCCGGCTCGGGGCCGTGGATGCCTATCGCGCCGTGCGCACTCGCGGTTTCCGGGCGTCCAAGGTGTTGCTGTACGCCATTGAGGGTGCGTTGATGGATGTGCATTGGAATGACATCCCCGCTGAACGCAAGGAAGCCTTGAATAAACAGCTGGACGCTATTTCGACGCGCCACAAAGCCTGACACCCCTTTTCGTTCCCTGTGCGAACCCTGGCCGCGAGGTTATTTCGACGAATCGTAAAACAATGTTTGACATGGTAATGAGAATCGCTATGATTAGCACATCCGGTCGCGAGACTGGTCGATATTTGAACAGCCCTTGGTTCGGACTCTCAGATATCTCCTCATCAGGCTAATCACGGTTATTTGACCCGGCTCTTGCCGGGTCTTTTTTTGCCTGCAATCTCATTGACGGATGTGTTCACGCATCTGCACACAATAATCCTGTGGCGGCATGGCCGGGGTGTACCACACGTAATCGGCCATGGCCGACGTTACGTCACTGCCCTCCTCAGCCAGCATCAGGACGACCGGTGCCTCGCTGGCGCCAAGATCCAGCGCATGCAGCGGCATACCGACATCTTTTCGCCCATGCCAGGCGCCAGCGAACAACAATGCCGGGGTCGGCGCTTGCAGCAGGCGTTCGGCCATGCGCCGGTCACGCTGTTGCTGTACGGCCAGCATTGGCGGCATTTGCGACTCTGGCAGCAAACCGCAGTGGGATTCACGAATCTGTTCCAACAACGCGTCCTTCACCGTGACGGCATTGGAGCGAGTGCCCACCAAGCCGGGCGCTTGCCGATAGAAGCGCTGGATCTCAGCGGCGTCCAGATTGGCGGCCAGCAATGGATAACGTTGCGCCAGGGCAAACTCGACGATGGGCCCATAGAGATTCCAATCCCAGCCGGGGGACCAGGCCAGCGCGCCGGGCAAATCCTTGGGCAAGGCGGGCAACTGGCGAACGGAATCAACCCGTGGCTGTTGCGCGGGGGTGAGCATTTCCAGCAACAGGCTGCCTTGGGCCCGCTGCCCGGCCAAGGATTGGAGTAGCCATCGCTGCAGCGCGTGGTGATCAGGATTGTCGTGCCGCTCACCCACCACCACTCGTGGCGCCCTTGCCAGGCGTTCGACCAACACTTGAGGCGTCACGGCCTGACCGTTGTGCAAGTCACGAATCCGTCCGCCAAGCGGGGGCGGAGCAATGCTCTGGCAGGCCGTCAGTACACTCAATGCCAGAATCAGGAGCAAGCGCACGTCCCTATCCTCCAGGGCGCCCTCAGCGGGCAATGATCAACGGATGCCCGCGCTCCGGATGGTCTTGCACCAGCACGTCCAGGCCGAACACCGCCTTGAGCGGTTCCGGGCGCAGCACCTGCCGGGGCGTGTCCAGGGCCACCGGTCGACCGGAGGCGAGCAGTAACAGGCGATCACAGTAACGCGCCGCCAGGTTCAGGTCATGCAGGATTACCAGCACGGCAGCGCCGCGACTGGTGAACTCCCGCACTGCCTGGAGGATGGTGTGCTGGTGCAACGGATCGAGCATCGAAGTGGGCTCGTCCAGCAACAGGGTTTGCCCTGTTTCACCGGGCCACAACTGCGCCAGCACCCGCGCCAGATGCACCCGCTGGCGTTCGCCACCGGATAACGCCAGGTAACTGCGGCCATGCAGATGCGCGGCGTCCGCCGCTTGCAGCGCCGCGGCGACGATTTGCTCGTCCCGCAGCCGGCCGCTCTGGTGCGGCAAGCGCCCCATGCCGACGACTTCCTCGACACGGAAAGCAAAATCCAGGGTTGACGATTGCGGCAAGACCGCCAGGCGGCGGGCGCGCTCGGCACCCTGCCAGTGGGCCAGTGGCCGGTCATCGAGCCAGACCTGCCCCTGGCTCGGGCGCAATTCGCCACACAGGCCCGCCAGCAAGGTGCTTTTGCCCGCACCATTAGGCCCGAGCACACCTAGCACTTCGCCGGGGTTGAGCAGCAGATCGACGCCCGCCAGCACGGTTTTCCGGCCACGTTGAATGTGCAGGTTCTGCGCTCGCAGCATCAGGCGCGCCCTCGCACCAATAGATAGAGAAAGAACGGCGCGCCGATGAACGCCGTGACGATGCCGATCGGCAATTCCGCCGGGGCCAGCGCCAGGCGTGCCACCAGGTCGGCCAGCAACAACAGGCTTGCGCCCGCCAGCACCGAAGCGGGCAACAAGACCCGGTGATCAGGGCCGGCCACCAGGCGCACCAGATGCGGCACCACCAGCCCCACAAAGCCGATCATGCCCGCCGCCGCCACCGCCGCGCCAACCCCCAGCGCCGTACAAAACACCAGCTCACGCTTGAGGGCTTCGACGTTGACACCCAGGTGGGCGGCCTCGGACTCACCCAGCAACAGCGCATTGAGTTGCCGGGCCCGGCGTGGCAACCAGAGCGCGACGCCGGCGCTGACCAGCAACAGCGGCCACAACCTCGCGTAGCTGGCGCCGTTGAGACTGCCCAGGTTCCAGAACGTCAAGGTGCGCAGGGTCGCGTCGTCTGCCAGGTAAGTGAACAGGCCAACGGCGGAACCGGACAACGCGGTCAAGGCAATGCCGGCCAAGAGCATGGTCGCGACATGGGTCTGGCCATTGCGTCGACCGAGACGATAGACCAGCGCCGTCACGCCGAGCCCGCCGAGGAACGCACACAACGACAACACGTAGGGACCAAAGGCTTCGGGCAACCCGCCCAGCGTCGAGCCAGCGACAATCGCGAATGCGGCCCCGAGCGCCGCGCCGCTGGACACCCCCACCAGCCCCGGGTCCGCCAATGGGTTACGGAACAGGCCCTGCATCGCCACGCCGGACAACGCCAACACCCCGCCCACCGCCAAGCCGAGCAGCGTGCGTGGCAAACGGATCTGGCCAAGAATCAGTTCGGCCTGCTCCAGGCCATCGGCGGCCACTGGCAAACCCAACAAGCGCAAGGCGGCGCGCAAAGTGTCCAGCAGCGGCAGGCTCACCGGCCCCAGGGCCAGGGACAACCAGGTCGCCAGCAGACACAGCAGGCCCAGGCCGATGAATAAAGTGCGTGGCTTGACCAACGCGGTCATGGCGCCGTGGCCGACTCAGCCGGATAGAAACCGGCCGTCAGTTTCACCAGGCTTTGCGGCAGACGCGGACCCAACCCGCCCACCAACAGCGTCGGGTCGAGCTCCATGACGCGCCCGTCCCTCGCGGCCCGGGTCGAGGAGAGGATCGGGTTTTCCCTGAACAACGCCGCTCGCGCCTCTTCACCGCTCAGGGCTCGGTCGGCGAAGACCAGCACTTCAGGATTCAGGCCAGCCAGGCTTTCCACGGAAAAAGACTTGTAGCCACTGTGAGTCGCGAGGTTGTGACCGCCGGCCTGCTGCAACAGCCAGTCGGCGGAAGTGCCCTTGCCAGCAACCAGTGGCTTGCCACCGGAACTGCCCACCAACAGCAACACCCCAGGTGCCTTTTGCTTACGCTGGGCCTCCACTACACGGGCGTGTTGCTGGGTGAGCTGTTCCTGATAACGATCGAATACCTGGGCTGCCGCGGCCTCGGCCCCCAGCAACTGGCCCAAGTGACGCAAATTGCCTTGCAACGTCGGCAGGTCAGGGGTGGCCGAGAACAGTTCGACCTGCACGCCGGCGCTGCGGATTTGCGCCAGCACCGGTGGAGGTCCCATTTCTTCGGTGCCCACCAGGATCTGCGGGCGCAGGCTCAATACACCCTCGGCGGACAATTGTCGCTGATAGCCAATGCTGGGCAGGGCCCGCAACGACTCAGGATGCTGGCTGGTGGTGTCCACGCCCACCAGTTTCGGTTCGCCGCCCAGCGCACTGACCCACTCCGACAGGGCGCCGCCAGCGCTGACCCAACGCTGCGGCGACTCAGCGGCGCTGATCCCCTGGTTGACCAACAGTGCGACACAGAGCGCAACAACGCGGATGTTCAGGCGCATCGGGCAGCTTCCTCGAAGAAGTTTTTCACAGGACCGGGTAGGGCCAAGTATCCTCAGCCACTGTGAAGGAGGCGCCATTTGATAATTGTTTTCATTTGACCGTCAAGCATGGATCTTCCCCGGCAAATGAGAGAACCCTGTGGGAGCGGGCTTGCTCGCGAATGCGGTGTCTCATACAGCACTGCGTCCCCTGACACACTGCATTCGCGAGCAAGCCCGCTCCCACAGGTTCTTACCGAGGACACCCATGAAGTTTCTTTGTACCGCCGCCCAATTGCCCGACAACGGCAGTCGCGGCTTCGAGCTCGATGGGCGCAAGCTCCTGGCCGTGCGGCGCGCCGGCCAGGTGTATGTCTATCTCAATCGCTGCCCGCACCGTGGCGTGCCGCTGGAATGGCAACCCGACCAGTTCCTCGACCCCAGCGCCAGCCTGATCCAGTGCGCCACTCACGGCGCGCTGTTCCTGATCGAAAGTGGTGAATGCGTGGCCGGCCCCTGCGCCGGTCAGTTCCTCGCTGCCCTAGATAGCCGGGAGGACGAGCACGGCGTCTGGGTCGAGCTCTAGCAACACCGGCAACGCACGGTCAACCCACATCTGCTCGGGCGTCAGCGTGACCCCGTAGGCCAGCACCTCCACACCCGCCGCCACCGCGTCACGCAGGGCAGCGGCGTACACCGGGTCGATTTCGTGTGCCGGGCGCACGGCCTCGATGCCACTGAGGTTCACGCAATACAGCTGCACCGCCCGCACGCCTTGCCGGGCCAGGCAGGCCAGTTCTCTCAAGTGTTTGGCCCCACGCAAGGTCACCGCATCGGGAAACGCCGCCACGTGGGTGCCATCGAACCCCAGCGTGACACTTTTGACTTCGACCCAGGCCGAGCCTTGATCGTAGTCCAGGCGAAAATCGATACGGCTGTTTTCCACGCCATAGGCCACTTCACGCTTGAGCCCGGTAAACCCGTTCAGTTCACTGATGACGCCTGCGCGCAAGGCTTCTTCAACCAAGGCATTGGCCCGTGCGGTATTGATGCAGGCGAGCCGTCCCTGAGGGGTTTCGCCGATTTCCCAAGTGCCGGGCAACTTGCGCTTGGGGTCGCTGGAGCGACTGAACCAGACGCGCGCGCCTTCGGCCATGCAATTGAGCATCGAGCCAGTGTTGGGGCAGTGAATGGTAAGAAGTTCGCCGTGAACGGTCTCGATATCAGCGAGAAAACGCTTGTAACGTCGTATCAAGCGGCCTTCTTCCAACGCAGGGGAAAAGTGCATCAGCCTTGCCAACTCCGCAGTCCGCGCCCGATTCGCTCCACCGCTTGCTGTAACCGCGGCAGGCTCTGTGTATAGGCGAAACGCACATGGTGGCCGGCCTGGTGGCGTCCGAAGTCCAGACCCGGCGTGAAGGCCACGTGTTCGGTTTCCAGGAAATGCTGGCAGAACGCAAAGGCATCGCCGCCGAACGCGCTGATATCGGCATAGAGGTAAAACGCCCCTTGCGGCTCCACCGCGATGCCGAAGCCCAATTCCCGCAAGGCCGGCAGCAGAAAGTCGCGGCGCAACGCGAACTCGGCCCGACGCTGCTCGAAGATCTCGATGGTGGCGGGCTCGAAACAGGCCAGGGCGGCATACTGGGCCATGCTCGGCGCACTGATGTAGAGGTTCTGCGCAAGCTTTTCCAGCTCGCCGATGGCCGCCGAAGGGGCCACCAGCCAGCCGAGCCGCCAACCGGTCATGCCGAAATACTTGGAAAAACTATTGAGGACAAAGGCATCGTCATCCACTTCCAACACGCTGGCGGCGTCGGTGCCGTAGGTCAGGCCGTGATAGATCTCGTCCACTACCAGATGGCCGTTGTGGGCCTTGATGGCCTTGGACAGCCCCGCCAGCTCGTCCCGGGCCAGAATCGTCCCGGTCGGGTTGGCCGGCGAGGCCACCAACGCACCGACGCTGTCCTGGTCCCAATGGCGGTTCACCAGGTCCGGCGTCAGTTGGTAACGCACATCCGGCCCCACCGGCACCAATTGCGCCGCGCCTTCCACCAGGCGCAGGAAATGACGGTTACAGGGATAGCCAGGGTCGGCCAACAGCCAATGCTTGCCCGGGTCGACCAACAACGCGCTGGCCAGCAGCAGCGCGCCAGAGCCGCCCGGCGTGATCATGATGCGTCGAGGGTCGATGTCGACGCCGTAGCGCTGCCCATAGAAACCCGAGATGGCCTCGCGCAGCTCAGGGATGCCCCGGGCCGCGGTGTAACGGGTCTTGCCCGCCGCCAGCGCGGCCTGGCCGGCCTGGATGATCGGCTCGGCGGTGGTGAAGTCCGGCTCGCCGATCTCCAAGTGGATGACGTCATGCCCGGCGGCTTGCAGTTCGTTGGCGCGGGCCAACAGCGCCATCACATGGAAAGGTTCGATGGCGCGGCTGCGCGCACTGTAGGGCTGAGCCATTGGCCTTCCTTCAGGGGAAAAAGAACCGATTCTACCCAACTCGGGAACAACTGCGGGAACGAGCACGAACCCGAAGCGGTCTGAGCCCTCGGATTGCAGGAAATGACTCCCGCGATTGGCCCAGGCTTGACTAGAATCAAGCATTGAGCAGGTTGATATCCCCACCGAAGCGAACCCGGCCACGTTTTACAAGCCCCGGCCGCCGCAGGCTCGACAACCGGGAGTAGCGCGGCCCGATTTGATCTGGTAAGTTCGCCCGCTTGCAGCCGCAGGGCCGGCAGGTGTCGGTGATGGAGCAATCCTGCGTAGTGGATTACAAGAGTAGAGGCGGTCCATTCATGCCCACCCAAGCAAAGCAAAATCAAAATCAAACGCTCAGCGGGTTTGAGCCGTACGTCCCGCAAGCTGGCGAAGAGTACATGGGCGCCCCCATGCGCGCGCACTTCACCAAGATCCTGAACAAGTGGAAACAGGACTTGATGCAGGAAGTCGACCGCACCGTGGATCACATGAAAGACGAAGCGGCCAACTTCCCCGACCCGGCCGACCGTGCCAGTCAGGAAGAAGAGTTCAGCCTCGAGCTGCGCGCCCGTGACCGTGAGCGCAAGCTCATCAAGAAAATCGACAAGACCCTGCAATTGATCGAAGACGAAGAGTACGGTTGGTGCGAGTCCTGCGGCGTCGAGATCGGCGTCAAGCGTCTGGAGGCGCGTCCGACCGCCGACATGTGTGTCGACTGCAAGACCCTGGCGGAAATCAAGGAAAAACAGGTCGGCAAGTAATTGCTGGGGCTGTCACCGAAACGGAGCGTTCATACGCTCCGTTTTTTGTTTCCGAAGTTCTCCCCAAGCCTGGTGAACCCATGTGGGAGCGGGCTTGCTCGCGAAAGCGGTGGATCAGCCAGCATTGATGTAACAGATACACCGCCTTCGCGAGCAAGCCCGCTCCCACAAGGGAATTATGCTTCGGCATCAAGATTTGTATGCCTTTCGCCCGGACCCAGTAACATTCGCCCTATGACTGCCTACATCGGACGCTTCGCCCCCACCCCCAGCGGCCATTTGCATTTCGGTTCGCTGGTCGCCGCACTGGCCTCGTACCTGGACGCCCGGGCTGTGGGTGGGCGCTGGTTGCTGCGCATGGAGGACCTCGACCCGCCCCGGGAGGAGCCGGGCGCGCAAGCGGCGATTCTCAAGGCGCTGGAAAGCTACGGGTTCGAATGGGACGGCGATATGGTTCGCCAGAGCGAACGCCATGACGCCTACGATCAGGTCATCAACCGCCTGTTCAGCCAAGGGTTGGCCTATGCGTGCACTTGTTCACGCAAGCAACTGGAGGCCTACCAGGGTATTTATCCGGGACTGTGCCGCAATGCCGGGCACGGCACCGAGGACGCCGCCATCCGCCTGCGCGTCCCCGAGCTTGAATACCACTTCACCGACCGGGTCCAGGGCGAGTTCCGCCAGCACCTGGGCCGTGAGGTCGGTGACTTCGTGATCCGCCGCCGAGACGGGCTCTACGCTTATCAACTGGCCGTGGTCCTGGACGACGCCTGGCAAGGGGTGACCGATATCGTGCGCGGCGCCGACCTGCTGGACTCCACGCCGCGCCAGCTCTACCTGCAAGAACTGCTCGGGTTGCCGCAACCGCGTTACCTGCACGTGCCGCTGATCACCCAGCCCGACGGGCACAAGCTTGGCAAATCCTACCGTTCACCGCCGCTGGCGGCCGACCAGGCCACGCCGCTGTTGCTAAGGGCCTTGCGAGCACTGGGCCAGCAACCGGGCCTCGAACTGGCCGATGCCAGCCCACGGGAACTGCTGGCCTGGGGCATTCGCCACTGGGATGCGGGCAATATCCCGCGCACACTGAGCCTGCCCGAAGCGCAAATACGTTGACGGCCCTTGCAGCTTGGCGCCCATCCGTTACCATCGCCGCACGTTTTCGGGCACGCGCATAAATTAGAGAGGCCGGGATGTACATCTATCGCTTGGTCCTGCTCCTGGTAGTGGGGATTTACCTGTTCTCCCCGGCCATCATGGATTGGTGGATCGATGCCACGGGTGCCTGGTATCGGCCGTATCTGCTCTGGCTGATCCTGATTGTCGTGACCTTCATCCTGCAGAGCCAAAAAGATGCCGATGAGCTTTAGCCTGACCCAGATGATCCTGATCAGCGCCGCCTACCTGGCGGTGCTGTTCGGCGTAGCCTGGATCAGCGAACGAGGCATGATCCCCCGGGCGATCATCCGCCACCCGCTGACCTACACCCTGTCGCTGGGTGTCTATGCCAGCGCGTGGGCGTTCTATGGCACGGTCGGGCTGGCCTACCAATACGGCTATGGTTTCCTGTCCAGTTACCTGGGGGTGTCAGGGGCGTTCCTGCTGGCGCCAGTGTTGCTCTACCCGATCCTGAAAATCACCCGCACCTACCAACTGTCATCACTGGCCGACCTGTTCGCCTTTCGCTTTCGCAGCACTTGGGCCGGCGCGCTGACCACGATCTTCATGCTGGTCGGCGTGTTGCCGCTGCTGGCCCTGCAAATCCAGGCCGTGGCCGATTCCATCAGCATCCTGACCCGCGAGCCAGTACAGCACCGAGTGGCGTTGAGCTTCTGTGCGTTGATCATCCTGTTCACGATCTTCTTCGGCTCCCGGCACATCGCCACGCGGGAAAAACACGAAGGCCTGGTGTTTGCGATCGCCTTCGAGTCGGTGATCAAGCTGATCGCCATCGGCGGTGTCGGCCTCTATGCCTTGTACGGCGTGTTCGATGGCCCGCAGCAGCTTGAGCTCTGGCTGCTGCAGAACCAGACCGCCCTCGCCGCCCTGCACACGCCTTTGCAGGAAGGCCCGTGGCGCACGCTGTTGCTGGTGTTCTTCGCCTCGGCGATCGTGATGCCGCACATGTACCACATGACCTTTACCGAAAACCTCAACCCGCGCTCGCTGGTGAGCGCCAGTTGGGGCCTGCCGTTGTTCCTGCTGTTGATGAGCCTGGCGGTGCCGCTGATCCTCTGGGCCGGCCTGAAGCTGGGCGCCAGCACCAACCCGGAATACTTCACCCTCGGCATCGGCATCGCCGCCAACAGCAAGGCCCTGGCATTGCTGGCCTACGTCGGTGGCCTGTCGGCGGCCAGCGGCCTGATCATCGTCACCACCCTGGCCTTGTCGGGCATGGCCCTCAACCACCTGGTGCTGCCGCTCTACCAGCCGCCGGCTGAAGGCAACATCTATCGCTGGTTGAAGTGGACCCGACGGGCGTTGATCGTCGCGATCATCATGGCCGGCTACGGTTTTTACCTGATGCTCGGTGACGGGCAGGACCTGGCCAACCTGGGCATCGTCGCCTTCGTCGCCACCTTGCAGTTCCTGCCCGGCGTGCTGTCGGTGCTGTATTGGCCGACCGCCAACCGCCGCGGCTTCATCGCCGGCCTGCTGGCAGGAATCCTGGTGTGGCTGGTGGCGATGCTGTTGCCGCTGATGGGCAACCTGCAGGGCTTCTATATTCCGCTGCTGAACATGATCTACGTGCTCGACGACACCAGTTGGCACATGGCTGCCATCGCTTCCCTGGCGGCGAACGTGCTGATGTTCACCCTGATCTCGCTGTTCACCAACGCCAGCAGCGAAGAAGCCAGCGCCGCCGAGGCCTGTGCGGTGGACAACGTGCGTCGCCCGCAGCGCCGCGAGTTGCACGCCGCCTCACCCCAGGAATTCGCCACGCAACTGGCCAAGCCCTTGGGTGCCAAGGCCGCGCAAAAGGAAGTCGAACAGGCCCTGCGCGACCTCTACCTGCCCTTCGATGAACGCCGCCCATACGCCTTGCGTCGCCTGCGGGACCGGATCGAGGCCAACCTGTCCGGCCTGATGGGCCCCAGCGTGGCCCAGGACATGGTCGAGACGTTCCTGCCCTACAAGGCTGGCGGCGAGAACTATGTCACCGAAGACATCCACTTCATCGAAAGCCGCCTCGAGGATTACCATTCGCGCCTCACCGGCCTGGCCGCCGAACTGGACGCCTTGCGCCGTTACCACCGCCAGACCCTGCAGGAACTGCCGATGGGCGTGTGCTCCCTGGCCAAGGACCAGGAAATCCTGATGTGGAACAAGGCCATGGAAGAGCTCACCGGAATCGCCGCCCAGCGCGTGGTCGGTTCCCGCCTGAGCACCCTGGGCGAGCCGTGGAAAGGCTTGTTGCAAGGGTTCATCGACCTGCCGGACGAGCACTTGCACAAACAGCACCTGGCCCTCGACGGCCAGACCCGCTGGCTGAACCTGCACAAAGCGGCGATCGACGAACCGTTGGCGCCGGGTAACAGTGGCCTGGTGCTGCTGGTGGAAGACCTGACCGACACCCAAATGCTCGAAGACAAGCTGGTCCACTCCGAACGACTGGCAAGCATCGGTCGCCTGGCCGCCGGGGTGGCCCACGAAATCGGCAACCCGATCACCGGCATCGCCTGCCTGGCGCAGAACCTGCGCGAAGAGCGCGAGGACGACGGCGAGCTGACGGAAATCAGCGGGCAGATCCTCGAACAGACCAAGCGCGTGTCGCGCATCGTCCAGTCGCTGATGAGTTTCGCCCATGCTGGCGGCCACCAACACAATGACGAACCCGTCTGCCTGGCCGAGGTGGCCCAGGACGCTATTGGTCTGCTGGCCCTCAACCGGCGCAATTTCGAAGTGCAATTTTTCAACCTGTGCGACCCGGAGCACTGGGTCGATGGCGACCCCCAGCGGCTCGCCCAGGTGTTGATCAACCTGCTCTCCAACGCGCGGGACGCCTCACCGGCCGGCAGCGCGGTGCGGGTCAAGAGCGAAGCTTTCGAACACACGATCGACCTGATCGTCGAAGACGAAGGCAGCGGTATCCCACAGAACATCATGGACCGATTGTTCGAACCTTTCTTCACCACCAAGGATCCTGGCGAAGGCACCGGTCTGGGCCTCGCACTGGTCTATTCCATCGTTGAAGAGCATTATGGACAAATCACCATCGACAGCCCGGCCGATGTTCAGAGCCAACGCGGCACCCGTATCCGGGTGACCTTGCCGCGTCATGTCGAAGCGACGTCCGCTGTGAACTGAGACCGTCGAGAGAATCGAATCAATGCCGCACATTTTGATCGTCGAAGACGAAACAATTATCCGCTCCGCCTTGCGCCGCCTGCTGGAACGCAACCAGTACCAGGTCAGCGAAGCCGGTTCAGTGCAGGAAGCACAAGAACGTTTCAGCATCCCCACGTTCGACCTGATCGTCAGCGACCTGCGCCTGCCTGGCGCCCCGGGCACCGAACTGATCAAGCTCGGCCAGGGCACGCCGGTGCTGATCATGACCAGCTACGCCAGCCTGCGCTCGGCGGTCGACTCCATGAAAATGGGCGCGGTGGACTACATCGCCAAACCGTTCGACCACGACGAGATGCTCCAGGCCGTGGCCCGCATCCTGCGGGATCGACAGGCGGCCACCAGCAATCCTGCGGAACCCGTCGGCAAGGCCAGCGCCTCGGCGAAAGCCGGCGCCAGCAACAATAACGGCGAAATCGGCATCATTGGCTCCTGCCCGCCCATGCAGGACCTGTACGGCAAGATCCGCAAAGTCGCGCCGACCGACTCCAATGTCCTGATCCAGGGCGAGTCCGGCACCGGCAAGGAATTGGTGGCCCGTGCCCTGCACAACCTGTCGCGCCGGGCCAAGGCACCGATGATTTCTGTGAACTGCGCGGCGATTCCGGAAAGCCTGATCGAGTCCGAACTGTTCGGTCACGAGAAGGGCGCGTTCACCGGCGCCAGCGCCGGGCGTGCCGGGCTGGTGGAAGCGGCGGACGGAGGTACGTTGTTCCTCGATGAAATCGGCGAGCTGCCATTGGAAGCCCAGGCGCGGTTGCTGCGGGTGCTCCAGGAAGGCGAAATCCGCCGGGTCGGCTCGGTGCAGTCGCAAAAGGTCGATGTCCGCCTGATCGCGGCCACCCACCGTGACCTCAAGAGCCTGGCGAAAATCGGCCAATTCCGCGAAGACTTGTACTACCGCTTGCACGTGATCGCCTTGAAGCTCCCTGCCCTGCGCGAGCGTGGCGCCGACGTCAATGAAATCGCCCAGGCGTTTCTGGCCCGCCAGAGCGCGCGGGTCAACCGCACCGACCTCAAGTTCGCCCCGGACGCCGAGCAGGCCATTCGTCATTACGCCTGGCCGGGTAACGTTCGAGAGCTGGAAAACGCGGTCGAGCGGGCGGTGATCCTGTGCGAGAGCCCGGAAATTTCCGCCGACCTGCTGGGCATCGATATCGAGCTCAGTGACCTGGACGACGAAGAATTCATCGGCCTGGCCCCGCAACAGGGCGGCGGCGCCAACAACACCAGCCACGAACCTACCGAAGACCTGTCCCTGGAGGATTACTTCCAGCACTTCGTCCTCGAGCACCAGGACCACATGACCGAAACCGAACTGGCACGCAAGCTGGGCGTCAGCCGCAAGTGCCTGTGGGAACGTCGTCAGCGCCTAGGGATTCCACGACGCAAGACTGGAGCGACCAGCGAAAGCTGAGGTGTGGGGGTAACACCACTGAATGTGAAAAAACTGTTACCCCAGTCTTTTTCACGTAACAGAAGCCGGGGCTTACGGTAACGAAACCCCGGCTTTTTTTCGCCCCGGAAAAATGGCTATAACCCTAGAACCCCCGGTTTCGTTGGGTCTCGCAAAAGTTGGCACGCACCCTGCTATAGCTTTGGTACAAGAACAATAACAAGCAATGCAAAAGACAATAAAAATAAGACGAATCGACTCACGCACAATAAAAACAAGACGGCGAGAGGCGCAGCTAACTGATTCTTTTGGAGAGGCGTTGTATTTGGGGCTTGCCCCACAACCAGGCCGAGAACAATAAAAACTGTCTCAAGACAGGTGCCTGAACTGGTTGGATCGATTGATCACTGCAACACAGCGACCAAAGCAATCCGTTTGCTCTTGGCTCCCGATTGGGAGGGTCACGAAGGGAAAACCTCGTGGCGCGGGCACTCAACAAAAACAAGAAGCCCGAAACCAATAATAAAAACAGAGCACGCAACTAATTCTGGGGGAGCTTCGGCTCCCCTTGTGGTTTCTGTCGTCCCGCCTTCCCCGCAGCCTACATGCCTGTCGCTGAAAGCTTGCAGCCCAAAACTCCTCTGTCCTACACCATCCCTCGACTAAATGCTAGAATCCCCGCCCATCATGCGGTCATTCTTCGTTTTTGGCCGAACATTCCTTCAAACAGTGCATCCCATGCTGAAGAAGCTGTTCCAGTCATTCCGTTCTCCCTTGCGTCGTACGCAACACATTCGCAGCACGCCTGAAGTGCTCAACAGCGGCCAGCATTCACTGCAAAAGGCCCAGTTCAGCCGTTATGCGGTGAACATCGTCGAACGTTTGCAGAACGCCGGCTACCAGGCTTACCTGGTCGGTGGCTGCGTGCGCGACATGCTGCTCAACATCACTCCCAAGGATTTCGACGTTGCCACCAGCGCCACGCCGGAACAGATACGGGCCGAGTTTCGCAACGCCCGGATCATTGGCCGGCGCTTCAAGCTGGTCCATATCCATTTCGGCCGCGAAATCATCGAAGTGGCGACTTTCCGGGCCAATCACCCGCAGAGCGATGAAGAGGAAGACAGCAACCAGTCTTCCCGCAACGAGAGCGGGCGCATCCTGCGCGACAACGTCTACGGCACGCTGGAAGAAGACGCGCAACGCCGCGACTTCACCATCAATGCCCTGTATTACGATCCGGTCAGCGAACGCATCCTCGATTACGCCAACGGCGTACACGACATCCGCAATCGCCTGATCCGCCTGATCGGCGATCCCAAGCAACGCTACCAGGAAGACCCGGTGCGGATGCTGCGGGCCGTGCGTTTTGCCGCCAAGCTGGATTTCGGCATCGAAAAACACAGCGCCACGCCGATTCGCGAACTGGCGCCGATGTTGCGAGAGATCCCCTCGGCCCGTCTGTTCGAGGAAGTGCTCAAGCTGTTCCTGTCGGGCAACGCGGCAGATACCTTCGAGATGCTGGTGGAC
Organism: Pseudomonas sp. SWRI179; assembly: GCF_014268705.1. Lineage (NCBI taxonomy): Bacteria > Pseudomonadati > Pseudomonadota > Gammaproteobacteria > Pseudomonadales > Pseudomonadaceae > Pseudomonas > Pseudomonas sp. SWRI179. The sequence continues at coordinate 27,159 of NZ_JABWRA010000040.1, forward strand.
TTGCAGTTGTTCGATCCGCTGTTTCCGGCCAGTGCCGAGGCCTTGGAGCACAATCCGACCTATACCCACACCTTGATCAGCGAAGCACTGATCAACACCGACCTGCGCATCAAGCAGAACAAGCCGGTAACACCGGCGTTCCTGTTCGCCGCCCTGCTCTGGCCTGCCCTGCCGGCCCGGGTGCTACGCCTGCAAGACCGTGGCATGCCGCCGATCCCGGCGATGCAGGAAGCCGCCCACGAGCTGATCGCCGAACAGTGCCAGCGCATCGCCATTCCAAAACGCTTCACGATGCCGATCCGCGAGATCTGGGACATGCAGGAGCGCCTGCCACGACGCAGCGGCAAACGTGCCGACCTGCTGCTGGACAACCCGCGGTTCCGCGCCGGCTACGACTTCCTCCTGCTGCGTGAAAGCGCAGGCGAGCAGACCGATGGCTTGGGCGAATGGTGGACCGATTACCAGGACGCCAACGACAGCGAGCGTCGCGACATGATTCGCGAGCTCAGCGGCAAGGATGATGGCGCCAGCGGCCCACGCAAGCGTCGTCGCAGCAGCGGTGCCAAGCGTAAACGGGCCAGTGAACCGAGCGCTTCGGGCGAATAATCGATGGAACGCATCTACATCGGCATGGGCAGCAACCTCGCCGAACCCGCCGAACAATTGCGCAGCGCCGTCCAGGCGCTGGCGCAGTTGCCTGACACGCAACTGGTAGGTGTCTCGGCGTTTTATCAAAGCGATTCCCTGCTCCCCGGCCAGCCGCGCTACACCAACGCGGTGGCAGCGCTGGACAGCCGCCTGGCACCGCTGGACCTGCTCGATGCGCTGCAAGCCATCGAAACCGGACAGGGTCGCGAACGCCTCGAACGTTGGGGGCCGCGCACCTTGGACCTGGACATCCTGCTGTTCGGTGATCGCCTGATCGACGAGCCACGCCTCAAGGTTCCCCACTACCACATGCAGGCCCGGGCCTTTGTGCTCTACCCACTGGCCGAACTGGCCTCCGCCGACCTGCGCCTGGCCGATGGGCGCCTGCTCGAGGATCTCCTTGCGGCGTGCCCATTCGTCGGCCTGGAACGCTTGCCTCCAAACTGATGCAGCCTAAGGGAGCCCCTGGCCTGAAGATGTCGACTGTTAGATCGCCTTCGCGAGCAAGCCCGCTCCCACAGTAGATCTGTGTGGTACACAAAGTTTGTGTCCGCTGAAGATCCAATGTGGGAGCGGGCTTGCTCGCGAAGAGGCCCGCAGGTCCAGCATCATCAGCAACTGACACCCCATCCCAAGCTGAAACGCATCAGTCACCTCGGTAACACCCGGCGGTAACACATCCAATTGACTTCCCGAGTGCTCCTCACGACTATAGGCGTCCCGTCGCCGCCAACGCGGCGCTAATGGGCGTAATCCAGGCCTTACAAGCACCACGCATAGAAGGTGCGCCTGAATTTGAGCGCCTAATGAGGACTTTTTCATGCCAGCTATTACCCTGACCACGCTGCAAGGTCTCAAGCAAAAAGGTGAAAAAATCACCATGCTGACCTGCTATGACGCAACCTTCGCCCACGCCTGCAACGAGGCCGGTGTCGAAGTGCTGCTGGTGGGCGATTCCCTCGGCATGGTGCTGCAAGGTCACGACAGCACGCTGCCGGTGACCACCGCCGAGATGGCCTACCATGTGGCCGCCGTCAAACGTGGTAACACCGATGCGCTGATTCTCGCCGACCTGCCGTTCATGGCCTACGCCACCCTCGAGCAAACCATGACCAACAGCGCCATGCTGATGCAGGCCGGTGCCCACATGGTGAAGGTCGAAGGCGCGTTGTGGCTGGCCGATTCGATTCGGCTACTGGCCGAGCGAGGCATTCCAGTGTGCGCGCACCTGGGCCTGACTCCCCAAGCGGTGAATATCCTCGGCGGCTACAAGGTCCAGGGCCGCAATGAGAACCAGGCGCGGCAAATGCGCGCCGATGCGATTGCCCTGGAGCAGGCGGGCGCGGCGATGTTGCTGCTCGAATGCGTGCCCAGCGAGCTGGCTGAAGAAATCACCCATGCGGTGAAGATTCCAGTGATCGGAATCGGCGCCGGCAGCGCTACCGACGGCCAGGTACTGGTGCTGCACGACATGCTCGGATTATCGATCACCGGGCGCGTGCCCAAGTTCGTCAAGAACTTCATGGCTGGGCAAGCCTCTATCCACGGCGCCTTGAGTGCCTACGTCGCTGAAGTCAAGGCGGCGACCTTCCCGGGCACCGAACACGGGTTTTCTGCATGAACACCGTCAAAACCGTACGCGAACTGCGGGCCGCCGTGGCCCGTGCCCGCGGCGAAGGCAAGCGCATTGCCTTCGTGCCAACCATGGGCAACCTGCACAGCGGGCATGTGGCGTTGGTCACCAAGGCTGCGCAACGGGCCGACTTCGTGGTGGCGAGCATTTTCGTCAACCCGCTGCAATTCGGCGCCGGCGAAGATTTGGACAAATATCCCCGCACCCTGGCGGCCGACCAGGAAAAACTGCTCCAGGCCGGCTGCCACTTGCTGTTCGCCCCCAGCGTCGAAGAGATGTACCCCGACGGCATGACCGGACAAACCCGGGTCAGCGTTCCGCAATTGTCCGAAGGCTTGTGCGGCGCCAGCCGTCCCGGGCATTTCGAGGGTGTGGCGACGGTGGTCAGCAAACTGTTCAACATGGTCCAGCCTGACCTGGCGGTGTTTGGCCAGAAAGATTTCCAGCAACTGGCGGTGATCCGCGCCCTGGTCCATGACCTGAACATGCCGATCCAGATCATCGGCGAGCCGACCGTTCGCGCCGAAGACGGCCTGGCGCTGTCGTCACGCAACGGTTTCCTCAGCCCGGACCAACGCGCCGTCGCGCCCGTGGTCTATCGCGCCCTGAACCAGATCGCCGAGGCGATCAAGCAGGGTCAGCGGGATTTCCCGGCGCTGATCGGCGCGCAGCTGAAGCAACTCGAAGCCGCCGGCCTGCGTCCCGACTATCTGGAAATCCGTCACGCCAAGACCTTGCGTCCGGCGTCGAGCGAGGACCGCGATCTGGTGATTCTGGTCGCGGCCTTCCTGGGCACCACGCGCCTGATCGACAATCTGCATCTGGATCTCGACACGCCCGCCTGAAGCCTCCCTTGTGGGAGCAGGAGCCTGTGGGAGCAAAGCTTGCTCGCGATAGCGATCTGACAGTCGACATAGGCGTTGAATGTGACCGCGTCATCGCGAGCAAGCTTTGCTCCCAAAAGGCTCACACAGCAATTCAGTTTGCCCCGCAAGGGCTCATCGCGTTTCCGCCTGTCGGCCCCTTCCCACCCCCGTTGTATAAAAAAGTACCGGGAACCAGTCAGACAAAGTCAAGACAGATCGCAACGCGAGGTTTACTGTAGTCGCCCTGTGTCTGGCGATCGTGTCGATGCAGTGTCCGGACGCCCACCTCGAGCCGCGCCGGAATTTTTCGTGTACAAAAGGTCGTTCAAGTAAAAAGGAAACCCGCAGCGATGGCGTATTACCGAACCCCTCATGACGTGACCGCTCTGCCAGCCTGGCAAGCGCTGAATGACCACCGCAAAGCCATGCAGGATTTCAGCATGCGCGAAGCGTTCAATGCCGATCCGCAGCGTTTCACACAATTCACCCTGTCGAGCTGCGGTCTGTTTCTCGACTACTCGAAAAACCTGATCAACGCCCAGACCCGCGACCTGCTGGTGGGCCTGGCCAACGAAGTCGACCTCAAGGGCGCGATCAAGGCGCTGTTCGAAGGCGAAATTGTCAACGCCTCGGAAAACCGCCCTGCCCTGCACACCGCCCTGCGTCGGCCGGTGGGGGACAAATTGCTGGTCAACGGCGTCAACGTGATGCCGGACGTGCACAAAGTGCTGAACCAGATCACTGACCTGGTCGGCCGCATTCACGACGGCCTGTGGCGCGGCTACACCGAAAAGCCCATCACCGACGTGGTGAACATCGGCATCGGTGGTTCCTTCCTCGGCCCGCAGTTGGTGTCCGAAGCGCTGTTGTCCTACACGCACAAAGGCGTTCGCTGCCACTACCTGGCAAACATCGATGGCAGCGAATTCCACGAACTGACCATGAAACTGCGCGCCGAAACCACGCTGTTCATCGTCTCGTCGAAATCGTTCAACACCCTCGAAACCCTGAAGAACGCCCAGGCCGCCCGCGCCTGGTACCTGGCCCAGGGTGGTTCCGAAGCGGAGCTGTATCGCCACTTTATCGCCGTTTCGAGCAACAACGCCGCCGCCGTGGCCTTCGGCATCCGTGAAGAAAACATCTTCCCGATGTGGGACTGGGTCGGCGGTCGTTACTCGCTGTGGTCGGCCATCGGCCTGCCGATCGCCCTGGCCATCGGCATGTCGAACTTCAAGGAATTGTTGTCCGGCGCCTATTCCATGGACCAGCATTTCCAGAGCGCCCCATTCGAGCAGAACATGCCGGTGCTGCTGGCGCTGCTGGGCGTGTGGTACGGCAACTTCTGGGGCGCGCAGAGCCATGCGATCCTGCCGTACGACCACTACCTGCGTAACATCACCAAACATTTGCAGCAGTTGGACATGGAATCCAACGGCAAGAGCGTGCGTCAGGACGGTACCCCGGTGTCGACCGACACGGGCCCGGTCATCTGGGGCGGCGTTGGCTGCAACGGCCAGCACGCCTACCACCAGTTGCTGCACCAGGGCACCCAGTTGATCCCGGCCGACTTCATCGTGCCGATCGTCAGCTTCAACCCGGTTGCCGACCATCACCAGTGGCTGTACGCCAACTGCCTGTCCCAGAGCCAGGCACTGATGCTGGGCAAGACCCGCGCCGAGGCCGAAGCCGAGCTGCGGGACAAGGGCGCCAGCGAAGAAGAGGTGCAGAAACTGGCCTCCCACAAGGTGATCCCGGGCAACCGCCCAAGCAACACCCTGGTAGTCGAACGCATCAGCCCACGACGCCTCGGCGCACTGGTGGCGCTGTATGAGCACAAAGTGTTCGTGCAGAGCGTGGTCTGGGGCATCAACGCCTTCGACCAATGGGGCGTGGAGCTGGGCAAGGAACTGGGCAAGGGCGTCTACAACCGCCTGGTAGGCAGCGAAGAAAACCCGGCCGAAGATGCCTCGACCCAAGGTTTGATCAACTACTTCCGCGGGCGTCATCGCGGCTGATCCCTGGGTTTGCATTCCTCCTGTGGGAGCGGGCTTGCTCGCGAAGACGGTGTGTCAGTTGCCATTAATGTGTCTGACACACCGCTTTCGCGAGCAAGCCCGCTCCCACACGGGCTCCATGAACAACTTGAACTGAATATTCACTGGGCGCATCTTTATATCTTGTCGCAAAACAAGAATAAGGAACCGTCATGTTCGATATCAGCCAGTACCCCCACGCCGATGCCGTCCGCCGGGCTGCGCAACTGAGTCAGGACGAGTACAAGCGGCTCTACAAGGAATCCATCGAACACCCCAGCGCCTTCTGGGCCGAGCAGGCCACGCGCTTTCTCGACTGGATGACACCCTGGCAAACCGTCCAGCGCTATGACCTCAAGAACGGCGACGCGACCTGGTTCGCCGGCGGCAAGCTGAACGTCAGCGCCAATTGCATCGACCGTCACCTGGACGCACGGGGCGACCAGATCGCGATCATCTGGGAAGGCGACGACCCTGCCGAATCGGCGCAAATTACCTACAAGAAACTCCACAATCATGTCTGCCGCCTGGCCAATGTGCTGAAAAGTCGTGGCGTGAAGAAAGGCGATCGGGTCTGCATCTACATGCCGATGATCCCCGAGGCCGCCTACGCCATGCTCGCCTGCACCCGCATCGGCGCGGTGCATTCGGTGGTGTTCGGCGGCTTTTCGCCAGACTCCCTGCGCGACCGGATTCTCGACGCCGATTGCCGCACCGTGATCACCGCTGACGAGGGCGTACGCGGCGGGCGCTTCATACCGCTCAAGCGCAACGTCGACAAGGCCCTGGATAGCTGCCCGAACGTCAGCACCGTGCTGGTGGTCGAGCGCACCCAGGGCGAAGTGGACTGGGTGGAAGGTCGTGACCTCTGGTATCACCAGGCCATGCACGACATCAGCGACGATTGCCCGCCCGAACCGATGGACGCCGAAGACCCGCTGTTCATCCTCTATACCTCAGGCAGTACCGGCAAACCCAAGGGCGTGCTGCACACCACCGGCGGCTATCTGCTGCAAGCGGCGATGACGTTCAGGTACGTGCTCGACTACCGCGACAACGAGGTGTTCTGGTGCACCGCCGACGTCGGCTGGGTCACCGGCCACAGCTACATTGTCTATGGCCCGCTGGCGAACGGCGCCACCACGCTGATCTTCGAGGGCGTGCCGAGCCACCCCACCAGTTCGCGTTTCTGGCAGGTGATCGACAAGCATCAGGTCAATATCTTCTACACCGCGCCGACCGCCCTGCGCGCGTTGATGCGTGAAGGAGCCGGACCGTTGCAGGAAACGTCCCGCAAAAGCCTGCGATTGCTCGGCAGCGTCGGCGAGCCGATCAACCCGGAGGCGTGGGAATGGTATTTCAACGTGGTCGGCGAACAGCGCTGCCCGATTGTCGATACTTGGTGGCAGACCGAAACCGGCGGCATCATGCTCAGCCCGTTGGTCAGTGCCCCACGGCTCAAGCCAGGCTGCGCCACACGGCCGATGTTCGGCGTGCAACCGGTCTTGCTGGATGAGGTGGGCAAGGAAATCAACGGTGCCGGCAGCGGTGTGCTGGCGATCAAATCCAGTTGGCCAGGGCAGATTCGCAGTGTCTACGGCGACCATCAACGCATGGTCGACACCTACTTCAAGCCCTACCCGGGTTATTACTTCACCGGTGACGGCGCGCGCCGCGACGAAGACGGCGACTACTGGATCACCGGGCGCATCGACGATGTGATCAACGTCTCCGGGCATCGCATTGGCACCGCCGAGGTGGAAAGCGCCCTGGTGTTGCATGACAGCATCGCCGAAGCCGCCGTGGTCGGTTACCCCCACGACCTCAAGGGCCAGGGCATCTATGCGTTTGTCACGCCGATGAACGGTGTGGAGGCCAATGATGAGCTGAAGAAGGAATTGTTGGCTCACGTCAGCAAGGAAATCGGCAGCTTCGCCAAGCCGGAGCTGATCCAGTGGGCGCCGGCGTTGCCCAAGACCCGCTCGGGCAAGATCATGCGGCGCATCCTGCGCAAGATCGCCTGCAACGAGCTCGATAGCCTTGGCGACACCTCGACCCTGGCCGATCCAAGCGTGGTGGAGGGGTTGATCGACAAGCGGCTGAATCGCTAGGCCAAACAAAAGAACCTGTGGCGAGGGAGCTTGCTCCCGCTGGACCGGGCTGGCGCTCCAGTGCGTAGCACTCCCAAAAATCATAGGGCCGCTGCGCAGCCCAGCGGGAGCAAGCTCCCTCGCCACAGGACGGTGTCTAGCTCGTAACCTTGTGCAACCTAAAACCCCATCCTTCATAACTGCTAAACTCCCGCGCCTCATTTCTCTAAGGCGCGCCCGGCATGTCTTCCTTGAATCAGGCGCTGCGCGCCGCCCTCGACCAGCGCCAGGAACTGCTCGGCCAACTGCACCAGCAAGGCACCGACTGCTATCGCCTGTTCCATGGCAGCCAGGAAGGCGCGCCCGGCCTGACCATCGACCGCTATGGCCCGCAACTGCTGGTGCAGAGCTTCCACCAGTCGCTGGAACGCGACGACCTGCTGCAATTGCACGGCATCGTCAACGAACGCCTGGGCCTGGAGACCCTGTTGGTCTACAACGACCGCGCCCGGGGCAATTCCCGCGTCGACCGCCAGGACACCGTCTATCAGGCGGACGAAGCCGCCCTGCAAGACTTGGTCGGGCATGAGTGGGGCTTGAATTATCGTGTCCGCGGCCGCCATGCCGGGCAGGATCCCCTGCTGTTTCTCGACCTGCGCAATGCCCGGGGCTGGGTCAAGGCCCACAGCCGCGGCAAAAGCGTGTTGAACCTGTTTGCCTACACTTGCGGCGTCGGCCTGAGCGCCGCCGGGGGTGGCGCGCGTGAAGTGTGCAACCTGGACTTCGCCGAAGGCAACCTGGCGGTGGGCCGTGAAAACGGCCTGCTCAACCCCGATTTGCAGCCCATGGAATTCGTGCAGTCGGATTACTTCCCGGCGATTCGCCAATTGGCCGGCCTGCCCATCAGCCAGCGTCGCGGGCAAAAACTGCCCAGCTATGTGCGCCTGGAGCAACGCCAGTACGACCTGGTGCTCCTCGACCCACCGGCCTGGGCCAAAAGTGCGTTCGGCACCGTCGATCTGTTGCGCGACTACCAAAGCCTGCTGAAACCGGCGCTGCTCACCACCGCTGACAATGGTGTACTGATCTGCTGCAACAACCTGGCAAAAGTGCCCATGGATGACTGGCGCGAGCAGGTGTTGCGCTGTGCGGAAAAAGCCGGCCGCCCGGTGCGCGACTGGAGCGTGCTGACCCCAGGCAGCGACTTTCCCTCCCTGGATCAGCAACCGCCGCTCAAGACGCTGATCCTCCAGCTCTAGGCCCCGGACTGATTCTCACAGGGAAACCAGATAAATCTCATAAATCACAGTGGCTTCGGAACCGTAAACGCATGCCATACTCCAAGGCACTCCGAATTCACACCTAGATGAAGCCGCACATGCCCAAAGGATTGATTCGCGCTATCGGCGCCCTGTTGACCGCACTGGCCCTCTACAGCCTGTTGGGTTTCCTGATTCTGCCAGGCATTGCCTTGCGCATCGCCAACCAGCAATTGGCCGCCCTTGCGACAGTACCGGCCCAGATCCAGCGCATCGAACTCAATCCCTTCAGCCTTGAAGTCACCCTCTGGGGCTTGAACATCGGCGAACCGGGCAAAGAGCAAGTCGGCTTCGAACGGCTGTACGCCAATTTGCAACTCGACAGCCTGTGGTCCGGCGCCTTGCACCTGGTCGACATCGAGCTGGACAAGCCCAAGACCGAAGTTGTGTTCACCAAGGACGGTCAGCTAAACCTGCTGGGCCTGTTCAAGCTACCGGCCAGCGAACCGACGCCCGCCGATCCCGAGGCCAAACCTTTTCCGCTGCGGGTCGATCGAATCAAGTTGGCTGGCGGTTACGTGCATTTCCAGGACCTGCGTCCCAGCGAGCCCATCGAGTTCCTGTACGACACCCTCGATTTCGAGCTGAAGAACCTCAGCACCCTGCCCGACGACAACGCCGACATGACCTTGGTGGCCGCCGGCCCCGAGGGCGGGCAGATCGACTGGACCGGCAATTTCAGCCTCTCGCCAATTGCTTCCCAGGGTACGCTCAAAGTCACTGGTGGCCAGATGAAAGCCTGGTGGCCCTATGTGCGCGACGCGGTGCCGCTGGTGTTGGAAAACGGCGTCCTGAACCTCAGCACCGACTACAAGCTCAACTTGGCCAAAGGCACCGAACTGCTGCTCAGCAACGTCGCGGTCAGTGTCGCGCCCTTCGCCATCAAGGCCCCCGATGGCCGTCCATTGGTGAAACTCGAGCGCCTGGATGTCAGCGAAACCACGGTAGACCTGGCCAAGCAGCAAGTGGTGGTGGGCAAGATCCGTAGCCAGAAGCTGGAAACCTGGGCCGCTCGCGAGGCAGACGGGCAGCTGGACTGGCAGAAACTCTTCGCCAGCCAGCCGGCCAAACCGCAGGTCAAGGCTGAACCGGCATCCGCCCCGGCGGCAGCCGACTCGCCAAAACCTGAACCGGCACCACCGAGCCAACCGTGGCAGGTGCTGTTGAAGGACGTGCAACTGCGCGACTACCACGTGCACCTGGCCGACCGCCAGGCGCAGCCTGCCGTGGCACTGGAAGTCGGCCCACTGAACCTCGACCTGCAGAACTACGACACCCTCAACGGCTCGCCCTTTACCCTCAAGCTCGACACCGGGCTGGGCAAGCAGGGCAAGATCCTGGCCGACGGCGAGGTCAACCTCAACCCGATCAGCGCCAGGCTCAAGGTCAAGACCCAGGACATCGACCTGCGCGTCGCCCAGGCGTACATCAACCCGTTCATTCGCCTGGAGCTGCGCTCCGGGATGCTCGGCAGCGACCTGGCGGTCGACCTCAAGAGCACCGAACCGCTGGCCTTTGCGGTCACCGGCACCGCCCAGGTCGACCAGTTGCACACCCTCGACACCCTCAAGACCCGTGATTTCCTCAAGTGGCAGAAGCTGGTTCTCGAAGGCCTCAACTACCAGCACGGCGACAGCCTGTCCATCGACAAGGTCAACCTGTTCCAGCCTTACGCGCGGTTCATGATCAATGACGACCGCACCACCAACGTCGATGACCTGCTGATTCCGCAACCGGCCGACAGTGGCGCGAAGAACACCGCGGCCAAACCGGCGGCCCAGGAAAAACCGCTGGGCATCCACATCGGCGGCGTCGCCATCAATGACGGTTCGGCCAACTTCGCCGACTTCAGCCTCACGCCGAACTTCGCCACGGCCATCCAGCAACTCAATGGCCAGATCGGCACCATCGACAGCCGCCAGGCCAAACCGGCCAGCGTGGACATCAAGGGCAAGGTCGACCGTTACGCGCCCGTCACCATCAAGGGCGCGGTCAACCCTTTCGATCCGATGGCCAGCCTCGACATCGCCACCAGCTTCAAGCGGGTCGAGCTGACTACCCTGACGCCCTACTCCGGCAAGTTCGCCGGCTATCGCATCCGCAAGGGTCGACTCAATCTCGACCTGCATTACCGCATCACCAAGGGCCAGCTCCAGGCGGACAACAAGGTGGTGGTCGAGCAATTGCAGTTGGGGGAAAAAGTCGACAGCCCGGACGCCGTGAGCCTGCCGCTGAAACTGGCCATCGCGCTGCTCAAGGACTCCGAGGGCAAGATCTCCATCGAACTGCCGGTCAGCGGCAACCTCAACGATCCACAATTCAGCGTCATGCCGATCGTCTGGCAGACCCTGCGCAACCTGGTGGTCCGCGCGGCCCAGGCGCCGTTCAAGCTCATTGGTGGACTGGTGGCCGGCGGCGGTTCTGAAGACCTGGGCAGCGTCGCATTTGCGCCGGGCTCCAGCGATCTGAGCAAGGATAACGAAGGCACGCTGCTCAAACTCTCCGAAGCCTTGGCCAAACGGCCCGAGCTGCGCCTGGAGATCGAGGGTACCGCCGCCGAAAGCAGCGACGGGCCATTGCTCGCGGCCCAGCGGCTGGAGCGCGAATACCAGTACAACTACTACAAGATGCTCCAGCGTCGGGGTGACAAGGTTCCGGCCCAGGCTTCGCTGATAGAGGTGCCCGAGGATGAAAAGGCACCGCTGCTCGAAGGCATCTACCGCACGCGCCTCAAGACCCAGCCGCCGGCCGAATGGACGCAACTGGATAAAACGGCGCGCATCGAGAAACTGCGCGAAGGCGTGATCAAGTTCTGGAGCGGCAGCGACGTGCTGTTGCGCCAACTGGGACAGGAACGGGCCAGCAGCATCAAGGATTTCCTGGTGGACAAAGGTCAGTTGGCTGACGACCGCGTGTATTTCATCGACGCCAGCCTCGGCCAGGCCGAAAGCGATGGCCGGGTGGTCACGCCTATGCATCTGGATGCCGAATAAGATGAAACCCTGGTACGGGCTCGGCCTGGGTCTATTGCTCGCCGCCGGCCAGGCATCGGCGGCCACCACGCTGCGCTGCGGCAACCAGTTGATCAGCGTCGGCGACCGCTTGAGCGAAGTGCTGCAGAAGTGCGGACAGCCTGCGGCGCGGGATGACTTGGGCTACAAGCGCAGCGTCAATCGCCGGGAAGAATACCCGGTGGAAGAATTGACCTACGGCCCCAACAACGGCATGTATCAGTACCTGCGTTTCGAGGGCAATCGGCTGGTGGAGATCACCAGCAAGCGGGGGCGGTGACCGGGCCGCTACACAATCAGCAGCATATGAGTTGATCGTGCTGCCGCCTTCGCGAGCAAGCCCGCTCCCACAGTGGATCGCATTTTTCCTGAAGAAACTCGGTTCACTGTGGGAGCGGGCTTGCTCGCGAAAAGGGCAACTCGGTCTCCCTGGCTGCCCAGCCCATATACATTTTCCACCCTGAAATAGAACAGGCCCCCGACACGAATGCCGGAGGCCTGTAATGGCCACATCCCTATGGCCTTTCGCATGAACTCCAAAGCAACGGCAAGCGTATGACTCAGCCCGCTTGCCGTGCCTTCTCCCAGTCCAGGCGAGAAGTCTTGGCCTTACTCGGCCTTCAGGCCGTCAGCCGATACGTCCTTGACGCCCTTGATTTTCTTGGCGATTGCCACAGCGGTGTCTTTTTGTGCTTCAGTGACTTTGGTCATCGAAGATAGGGACACAACACCTTTATTGGTTTCGACTTTGATATCAGTGCCTGGAATGCCTTTTTCAGTGACCAGGTCAGCTTTGACCTTGGTGGTGATCCAGGTATCGGAAACGTCTTCTTTGGCCTCTGTCACTTCGCCTGCAGCCAGCATCATTGGCGCCTGAGTCGCTTGGGTGGTCTCGGCGAATGCGCTAGCCATGGTCAGGGTCAGAGCGGTAGCAGCGGCGGCAGTGATAGCGAACTTCTTCATACGAGTAACTCCTGTTTTTCTCAGAAACCGCCGGAGATGAATCCCGGCAGGGTTAACAGGAGTAGTGCGAAGGCTGTGCCAGTTTTGAGAAATCAATTAATTCTTTAGAAATCAGACAGTTAAGCGAAGCGGCGAAATTCAGAATCATGCAAATTGCATGAGTTTCCCATTTTCAACATGCAACATGCCGATCCTGCCTTGCCGCTAAGCTGATGAATCAAGAGGGGTTTGCACAGCGAGGGAGCGGGCCCCCTCACCGCGAGAGTATTAGGTGCCAGGGCAAGAGGTCGGCAGGAATTCCCTGGGTGCGGTGGATGCGCATGTCCAGGCGCCGTTGACATCGCGACTGAGGGTGATCGTCCTACCTGCTATGGAGGCTGGGGCGTTCAGGAGGGTACAGACGATAGAGCCTGCCGACGTAGCCGTACCTGTTACCGAAATTGTGCAGTTGCTGGTTGTGGTCGGGGCATTCATGAGGGCCAACGTTGGAGTAACGCCCTGATTCATCTGATCCTCGTACGCTACCTTCAGCGCCGAGATTTCCCCCAGCCCGGCGGTAGCCTTCGCCCGCGCCTGATACCTGGAATACTGCGGCAACGCAAACGTCGCCAGAATGCCGATGATCGCCACGACGATCAGCAGCTCGATCAGCGTAAAGCCCTTTTGCTTGTTCATAGACATCTCCCATGCATGAGTCGAATCTCATGACCTGAAATCGCCATTGCAGGGCACATGCCAACCCTCAAGCCCCATTAATAAAGGGTGTCGATCCCGCACAACGGCGACGTCCTACCTCAACAACCGCACTATCTGACGTTTTTTGTCACCCCGGCCCGCTGGTTTGGCGTGGATGCTTGACTAGGCTATAAGTCATGAACTGTCCGCGTCCGGTATTCCCATGAATGACATCGCCCTCAGCGGCCTGACCAAGCAATTGGTGCTGGCCGAACTGCTCACCGAGCAAAGTGCGCAACAGGCGTATCAACAGGCCCAACGCAGCCGCATCCCCCTGGTCAGCTACTTGGTGCAGAACAAACTGGTCCAGAGCCGCCAGATCGCGGAAATCGCCTCGGAGCATTTCGGCGTGGCCCTGCTGGACCTCAACAGCCTGGACAAGGAAGCCCAACCCACGGGCCTGGTCAGCGAAAAACTGGTGCGCCAGCACCACGCCCTGCCGCTGTGGCGACGCGGCAACAAGCTGTACGTGGGCATCTCCGACCCGACCAATCACCAGGCCATCAACGACATCCAGTTCAGCACCGGCCTGACCACCGAAGCCATCCTGGTGGAGGACGACAAGCTCAGCGACGCCATCGAAAAATTCTTCGAATCCAGTAGCACCGGCCTGGAAGGCATGGGCGATGTCGACCTCGATGGCCTGGACATCGAATCAATCGACGACACCAAGCAGGACTCCATCGGCGGCCAGGACACCGATGACGCGCCCGTGGTGCGCTTCGTCAACAAGATGCTGCTGGACGCGATCAAGGGCGGCTCTTCCGACCTGCATTTCGAACCCTACGAAAAAACCTACCGGGTGCGGGTGCGCACCGACGGCATGCTGCGGGAAGTGGCCAAGCCGCCGATCCAATTGGCGACCCGCATCGCCGCCCGCCTGAAGGTCATGGCCAGCCTCGATATTTCCGAGCGGCGCAAACCCCAGGACGGCCGGCTGAAAATGCGCCTGTCGAAAACCAAGTCCATCGACTTCCGGGTCAACACCCTGCCCACGCTCTGGGGCGAAAAAGTGGTGATCCGGATCCTCGACCCGTCCAGCGCGCAAATGGGCATCGATGCCCTGGGCTACGAGCCGGATCAGAAAGACCTGTACATGGCCGCCCTCAAGCAACCGCAAGGGCTGATCCTGGTCACCGGCCCGACCGGCTCGGGCAAGACCGTGTCGCTGTACACCGGACTGAACATCCTCAACACCGTGGACATCAACATTTCCACCGCCGAAGACCCGGTGGAAATCAACATGGAAGGCATCAACCAGGTCAACGTGAACCCACGCCAGGGGCTGGACTTCGCCCAGGCCCTGCGCTCGTTCCTGCGCCAGGACCCGGACGTGATCATGGTCGGCGAGATCCGCGACCTGGAAACCGCCGAGATCGCCATCAAGGCCGCCCAGACCGGGCACCTGGTGCTGTCCACCCTGCACACCAACAGCGCCGCCGAAACCTTGATCCGCTTGCAGAACATGGGCATTCCGGGGTTCAACATCGCCACCGCCGTGCACCTGATCATCGCTCAGCGGCTGGCGCGCAAGCTGTGCAGCCACTGCAAGAGGGCCATCGAGATTCCCGAGGAAACCTTGCTCAAGGAAGGTTTCCCCCGGGAACGCATCGGCACATTCACGATCTATGAGCCGGTCGGTTGCGAACAGTGCAACCACGGTTACAAAGGGCGCGTGGGGGTTTACGAAGTGGTCAAGAACACGCCCGAGCTGCAACGGTTGATCATGGCCGAGGGCAACTCGCTGGAAATCGATCTGCAGATGCGCAACGACGGCTTCAATGACCTGCGCGCATCGGGGCTGCTCAAAGTGATGCAGGGCGTCACCAGCCTCGAAGAAATCAACCGGGTCACCAAGGATTGAACATGGCGGTCAAGGCAGTCAAAACCGATGTGTACACCTGGGAAGGCAAGGACCGCAAAGGCACGAAAATGACCGGTGAGCTGACGGGCCAGAGCCCGGCCCTGGTCAAGGCACAACTGCGCAAGCAAGGCATCAACCCGGAGAAGGTCCGCAAGAAATCCACCTCGATATTCAGCAAGGGCAAGCGCATCAAGCCGCTGGACATCGCCCTCTTCACCCGCCAGATGGCTACGATGCTCAAGGCTGGCGTACCGCTGTTGCAAGCGTTCGACATCATCGGCGAGGGCTTCGACAACCCCAACATGCGCAAACTGGTGGATACGGTGAAGCAGGAAGTTGCCGCCGGCAACAGCTTCGCCGCCTCGCTGCGCAAATGCCCGCAGTATTTCGACGAGCTGTACTGCAACCTGGTGGACGCCGGCGAACAGGCCGGCGCCCTGGATACGCTGCTGGACCGGGTCGCGACCTACAAGGAAAAGAGCGAAGCCCTCAAGGCCAAGATCAAGAAAGCCATGACTTACCCGACGGCGGTGATACTCGTCGCAGCGGTGGTCACGGGCATCCTGCTGGTCAAGGTGGTGCCGCAGTTCGAATCGGTCTTCTCCGGGTTCGGGGCGCAGCTGCCGGCCTTCACGGTGATGGTCATCGGCCTGTCGGAGCTCATGCAGGAGTGGTGGTGGATGCTGCTGGGCGGTTTGGCCGGGGCGTTTTTCGGGGTGAAATATGCCCTCAAGCGGTCCCAGGCGTTTCGTGACTGGCGGGACAAATGGCTACTCAAGCTCCCCTTGATCGGCACCTTGATGTACAAGTCCGCGGTGGCTCGCTTTGCCCGCACGCTCTCGACCACCTTCGCCGCCGGCGTGCCGCTGGTCGAAGCCCTCGATTCGGTGTCGGGCGCCACCGGCAACGTGGTATTCAAGCGCGCCGTGCAGCGCATCCGCCAGGACGTCTCCACTGGCATGCAGTTGAATTTTTCCATGCGCGCGTCGGGGATCTTTCCGAACCTGGCCATCCAGATGACCGCCATCGGCGAGGAATCCGGCGCACTGGACGACATGCTCGACAAGGTCGCGAGCTTTTATGAGGCCGAAGTGGACAATCTGGTGGACAACCTCACCAGCCTGATGGAACCCTTCATCATGGTGATCCTGGGGATCGTCGTCGGTGGCCTGGTGGTTGCCATGTACTTGCCCATCTTTCAACTCGGCTCTGCGATCTGACATGCCCTTGAGCGAATTTTTCGTGCTGTACCCCCTGGCTTTCGTGCTCGTTGCGGCATTGCTCGGCCTGATCATCGGCAGCTTCCTCAACGTGCTGGTGTGGCGCCTGCCGAAGATGCTCGACCGCGAATGGCGCTCGCAAGCCCACGATTTGCTGGGCCTGCCGGCTGAGGCTCCGGGGCCGGTCTATAACCTGATGTTGCCCCACTCCCAGTGCCCGCACTGCGACCATCGCATCCGCGCCTGGGAAAACATCCCCGTGCTCAGCTACGTGATGTTGCGCGGCCGCTGTTCGAGCTGCGCCGCGCCCATTGGCAAGCGTTACCCCCTGACCGAAGTGGCCTGCGGCGCGTTGTCGGCGTTCGTCGCCTGGCATTTCGGCTTTGGCTGGCAGGCCGGCATGGTGATGGTGTTGACCTGGGGTCTGCTGGGCATGAGCCTGATCGACGCCGAGCATCAATTGCTGCCCGATACCTTGGTGCTGCCGTTGTTGTGGCTGGGCTTGATCGTCAACAGCTTCGGCCTGTTCGTTCCCTTGGACCAGGCGATGTGGGGCGCGGTGGCCGGCTACCTGGCGCTGTGGTCGGTGTTCTGGGTGTTCAAGCTGATCACCGGCAAGGAAGGCATGGGCTACGGGGACTTCAAGCTGCTGGCGATGCTGGGCGCCTGGGGCGGTTGGCATATCCTGCCGCTGACGCTGCTCTTGTCGTCGCTGGTGGGCGCCGTTATCGGGGTCATTGTGCTGCGCCTGCGTGACGCGCCCGGGTCGACACAAATTCCCTTTGGGCCTTATCTGGCCATTGCCGGCTGGATTGCCTTGCTCTGGGGTGGTCAAATAACCGACTTCTACTGGCAGTCTGTCGGTTTCTAATGTCGATCTTTTATGAATAACCCTTTGGAAAAACCCTGGATCCTCGGCCTGACCGGCGGCATCGGCAGCGGCAAGAGCGCGGCGGCCCAGCATTTTATCGATCTGGGTGTGCACGCCGTCGACGCCGATCACGCCGCACGCTGGGTGGTCGAGCCCGGGCGCCCGGCGCTGGCGAAAATCGCCGAACACTTCGGCCCAGGCGTATTACAGGCCGACGGCGCCCTGGACCGTGCGGCGCTGCGCAAGCTGATTTTCGAGCAGGCCGAGGAACGCCGCTGGCTCGAAGCACTGCTGCATCCGTTGATCGCCGAGGAAATCGCCCATCACCTGGCCCAGGCACAATCGCCCTACGCGATCCTGGTGTCGCCGCTGTTGATCGAGTCAGGCCAGTACGCCATGACCCAGCGGATCCTGGTGATCGACGCGCCAGAACAATTGCAGATCGAACGTACCTTACAGCGCGACCAGACCAGCGAGCAGCAGGTCCAAGCGATCCTCAAGGCCCAATCCAGCCGCCAGGATCGCCTGAGCCATGCCGACGACGTGGTGGTCAACGACCGCGACCTCGCCTGGCTGCACAGCGAGGTCGAGCGCCTGCATCACTTTTACCTTATTTTGCGTGGAGGCCAATCATGAGCCAAACCCCAACCGTCGATTGTCCAACCTGTGGCGCACCCGTGGAATGGAGCCCGGAGAGCAAATTCCGGCCGTTCTGTTCCGACCGCTGCAAACTGATCGACCTGGGCGCCTGGGCGTCGGAAGAACACAAGATCCCCGTGGCCCCGGACGCCGAGGATGAGTTGTTCAGCGAAGACTTCAATCCTCGCTCCCATCACTAAGGCCCGGTTGAATCATTGTGGCGAGGGAGCTTGCTCCCGCTTGAGCGCGAAGCACTCATCGTTTTTTAGGGGCCGCTACGCGCCCCAGCGGGAGCAAGCTCCCTCGCCACAGGCTCATTGTCATCTCAGGTAACGGAGTTATCCCCTAAGGCCGCATGAAACCGTAATCCTGTTCATCGTCGAGGTTTTCCGCCAGGAAACTCAACTCGTCGGCCAGGTCTTCAGCGCTGCGCACGGTCTTGCTCTGCTGCACGATGGCACTGAGCAAGGCACGCAGGCTCAAGCCCGGGTCGAAACCGATCTCCATTGCGGCATCGTGGCTACGCCTGATCTCTTGTCTGGCCCACTCATAAACACTCATGGTTGTGCTCCTGGAAGTTTTCCAGAGCATGAAGGGCGTGTGATGGAGCAGCCTTGACGTGAATCAAGGCTTGTCATCATCGTTCCACGGCGCCGACAGGTAGCGCGTGCGGTTGAAGGTCTCCAGCCATTCGGGGCTGAACACCACCAACGCACTGATCACCATGCCGTTGATGAACGCCTCGGGAAAGATGATCAGCCAGAGGTAGCCGATGAAATCCTCCAGCCAGTAAGGCATGGCGAATATCCCGTCGTACCACAGCAGGCCAAGCCCAAGCAGCAGGCACGCCAATGCCGAAAGCGCGGCGGCGAGAAACCCCGAACAGAAGATGTAGACGAACAGATTGCGTGGCTGGGCGCGCTCCACCAGGATCGCGCAGCATTCGGTGATAAGCACCGGCAGCAAGATCAGCAGCGCGCCGTTGACCCCGACCGCCGCCATGTCCTGGCGTCCCAGCAGCACCAGCGCAAGCTGCGCGCACAAGCCACCCAGGATCGCCAACGGCCAGTCCAGCAGCAACGTCACGGCGGTCATGCCGATGAAATGATACGAGACACCCGTATCGAAATCCCGGCGTACCAGCCACAGCATGAACAACGCCAGCACCGTGCCGAATAACAGATGCTGGCGACGGCTGTCGGTGAACAGCTCGACCCACGGTGCCCGCACCACGGCCCAGGCCAACACCGGCACATACACCAGCCAGCCGGCCGCCTGGGTCTGCGAGGAGAGCAGTTCGGCACCGATCATGGTTACTCCGTTCGTTCGCTATTGGGGAGCGACACTTCCTGGTTGTTGTACCAGAGCCATTGCAAACCTACCAAAGCCAACCGACCAATCCGAATAGTCATTCTCATGCATGAAGATGAAAACGTCTTGTGGACGAACCTGGGCTTGAATCCCGAGGTTGTCGGCAATTTTTTTGTAGAGCTCGCGCTTCATCGCATCACTGCGGCCCCTGCGCATCGTAATCTCAATCACGATCAAATGGTCTGAACGATCCACACCGTTAAACGTGCGGCTGTAGAAAAACTGCTCGGGATCGTAGTCCGTGACCAGGTTGAACAATTCATCCTCGGGCATGCCAATGCTCTCGACCAGCGCTTGGTGTATGCCCTCGACAATGCGCTGGCGTTGCGACTGGCTGGTGCCCTTGATGACGGCTGTACGAACGAATGGCATGTGAGTTGCTCTCAATTGATTGGGGAAGTTCTCCCCAGTCGTCGCGACGTCAAACAATCGTCAAGCCCCAGGAAGCCGAGGAATTCTGCGAAATCCCCACCGTACCGGATACCGATTTATGCGCCCGATGTAATTGAGTTAAAGTCACTTCATGAAACGTCACCTACCCCCATTGAATGCACTGCGCACCTTCGAGGCGGCTGCCCGCCTGGGCAAGATGAATGCGGCCGCCGAAGAGTTGTCCGTCACTCCGGGCGCTGTCAGTCGCCAGGTCCGTCAGTTGGAGCTGAGCCTTGGCGTGGACCTGTTCGAAGGTCCAAAGAACAAACCGCAGCTCACCCCTGCCGGGCAAGAACTCCTGCCGGAATTGACGGCCGCGCTGGATCAGATCGAGGCCGCGGTGGGCAGGGTCCGAGACACGGCGACCGGCACCCTGGACGTGTCCTGCTTCAGCACGTTCACGGTCAAGTGGCTGATTCCCCGTCTTTTCGACTTCAATACAACTTACCCGCAGATCAAGATCCGCTTGAGTTCACCGATCCATGGGACCGACCCGGGGCGGGACCGTTATGACGTGATGATCACGGCAGAACAGGACGTCGTGGATGAATGCAAAAACACCGTCCTGTTGTTCCCCGAACGCTTGGGCATCGTCTTGGCGCCGTCCTTATCCGCGCGTATCCAATTGACTGACTTGAGCTCGATTTTTCGCCATCCCCTCCTGCACACCAAAACCCGTCCGGATGCCTGGGCGAACTGGGGCGATGCGATGGGATACCCCGCCAGCGCGCCGGCCGGACTGGAATACGAGCACTATTACTTTACGTTGGAGGCGGCGATTGCCGGCTTGGGGATTGGTGTCGCGCCATGGCACCTGGTGGCCGATGACATTCGCCTGGGTCGCCTGGTGGCACCGTTCGGATTTCAGCCAAGCCGCTACACCTATATCGCCAAGCGCAGCGCGCAACACAGCAAGAAACGGGATCTTTTCTGCGCCTGGTTGGCGCGTCAGGCTGAACAGGATGGCCTGCCGAGCCCTGCCTGAGGTTCATCCTGTGGGAGCGGGCTTGCTCGCGAAGGCGGCATTACAGTCAACGATGATGTTGAATGTGCTGTCCTCTTCGCGAGCAAGCCCGCTCCTACAATGGGGCCTGCGGTGTACGTGAGTTTTGTGGCAACAGCATTACCTGCCTGAGCGAAAATTTCGCCCCATCACAGCAGCTTTATTTTTTTTGGCCACATTTGAACGCTAAGCTTGGGCTCATGGATGACTCCGATTACTTACGCCTGCTGACCATCGCGGCCGAGCAAGCCAACGCCTTTCTTTCCAATGCCCGCAAATGGGAGCGTGAGCGTTGGGTCTGCCAGCGTCTGCTGCAAGGGCTGAACGTGCCTTATCGGGCCGACGAGTTCGCCCCGGCCGGGGAGCCGCCGGACGTACTGTTTCGCGATGCCAATTTCGAGGTGTTTTTTGTGCTCGACGAGGGCCGTCGCCTCAATGATGAATGGCGCGATGAACTGCAACGCCGCCGCAGCGCCTTTTCCCTGAGCCAACTGGTGCGGCGCGAAGCCAAGCCCAGGCGGATCCCAGCCAATGAATTCCTGCTGCGCCTGGCCCCGACGCTGCGCAAGAAAGCCCACAACTACACCGAGCGCGGCATGGACTTGGGCGATCTGGACATCATCGCCTTCGCCAGCCTCAAGCGCGAAGTGCTGGACCTCAACAGTCACTTTCCACCGCCCACCGAATACCTGCGCCAGGGCTGGCGCTCGCTGTCGCTGGTGGGGCCGACATTTGCCCGGGTGCTGTTCGCCCATCCCGATGCGCCGGACTTCCTGCGGGGCAACCTGGGCCGCAGCATTGTCTTCGATGTGGGGATCAGCCTGTGAGTCCATTGCAGGAGCTGATCGCCGCCGTGCCGCAACAGGGCCGTGTGCGCTGGATCGGCGTGCGCCCCCAAGGCCACGCACCGATGATCGAACTGGACGCCGTGGAGGCGCGCCTGGAGGCCGGGCTGACCGGCGATCATGCCCGCCCCGGAGTGCGCAATGCGCGGCAAGTCACGCTGATCCAATGGGAGCACCTGGCCGTGATCAGCGCACTGATGGGCCGCCCCGAGGACCAGCCGGTGCTGCCACAGGCCCTGCGGCGCAACATTGTGGTCAGCGGCATCAATCTGTTCAGCCTCAAGGGCAGGCGCTTTCGCATCGGCCAGGCCATTTTTGAAACCACCGGCTGGTGCCAGCCCTGCGCCCGATTGGAGCGAAACCTCGGCGAAGGTACATTCCAGGCCGTACGCGGCCATGGCGGAATCACCGCCCGGGTGTTAAAAAGTGGAATCATTCGCCTGGACGACCCCCTGGCCGTCGAACCCGTGCCAGCGAGCGGCTATGCTGCTTTCAATGCCGGCTAGCCGGACGCTGTAACGTCTTCACATTCCGCAACGTCTACCTGACGAGGCCTTTATGACCAGCCGCCTGAACCCAGACGACCAGAAGCATGTCGAAGAGTACCTGCAACTGTCCCAGCACCGAGTCGAGCGCCGGCCTTTCCGGCCGTGGATGCTCCTGGTGGTGGTACTGGCCATCACGATTGGCCTGGGCCTGTTGAGCCGACTGATCAGTTACCTGACGCTATGAGCCGCTTGATGCTCGCGCGGGTAACGGCACCGAATTCCTTTAGCCTTGCGAGATATCCCCATGACTCATCGTATTGTCATCGTTGGCGGCGGCGCCGGCGGCCTGGAGTTGGCTACCCGTCTGGGTAAGACTCTGGGCAAGCGCGGCACGGCCAGTGTGATGCTGGTCGACGCGAACCTGACCCACATCTGGAAACCCCTGCTGCACGAAGTGGCTGCCGGCTCCCTCAACTCTTCCGAAGACGAACTCAATTACGTTGCCCAGGCAAAATGGAACCACTTCGAGTTCCAACTGGGGCGCATGAGCGGTCTGGATCGCGAGCGCAAGAGAATCCAGCTGGCCGCCACTTATGACGAGGCGGGCATCGAGCTGCTGCCGGCGCGGGAATTGGGTTACGACACCCTGGTGATTGCCGTCGGCAGCACCACCAACGATTTCGGCACCGAAGGCGCGGCGCAACACTGCCTGTTCCTCGACACCCGCAAGCAGGCGGAGCGCTTTCACCAGCAATTGCTTCACCACTATCTGCGTGCCCACGCCGGGCAGACCGATATCGTCGAGCGCATCAGCGTCGCCATCGTCGGCGCCGGTGCGACCGGGGTCGAACTGGCGGCAGAGCTGCACAATGCCGCCCACGAACTGCACGCCTATGGCCTGGACCGGATCAAACCGGAGAACATGCACATCACCCTGATCGAGGCCGGGCCACGGGTGTTGCCGGCACTGCCGGAACGCATCGGCGGACCGGTGCACAAGACGTTGGAAAAACTCGGCGTCAACGTGATGACCAACGCCGCTGTCAGCCAGGTGACCGCCGACAGCCTGATTACCGCGGACGGCAAAGTGATCGACGCGAGCTTGAAGGTCTGGGCGGCCGGGATTCGCGCGCCAGAATTCCTCAAGGATATCGACGGGCTGGAGACCAACCGGATCAACCAGCTGCAAGTGCTGCCGACGCTACAGACCACTCGCGACGAAAACATCTTTGCCTTCGGCGATTGCGCCGCCTGCCCGCAACCCGGCAGCGATCGTAACGTTCCGCCCCGCGCCCAGGCCGCGCACCAGCAAGCCTCGCTGCTGGCCAAATCGCTGAAACTGCGGATCGAAGGCAAGGCCCTGCCCGACTACAAATACACCGACTACGGCTCGCTGATCTCGCTGTCGCGCTTCTCGGCGGTGGGCAACCTGATGGGCAACCTGACCGGCAGCGTAATGCTCGAAGGCTGGCTGGCGCGGATGTTCTATGTGTCGTTGTACCGCATGCACCAGATGGCGCTGTACGGCATGTTCCGCACGGCCATGCTGATGCTGGGCAGCAAGATCGGACGCGGGACCGAGCCTCGGCTGAAGTTGCATTGAGGATAAAAAGCGAAGCGCCAACCGCTGGTGGTGGCGCTGAGTTTTAGAGGTGCATCGCCTGTTCCATCGTCTTCGCGAGCAAGCCCGCTCCCACAGGAGAGCGAGTACCACATGAGTACGCGATCTCCTGTGGGAGCGGGCTTGCTCGCGAAGACGCCAGTGCAATCAACAGTTACCTAAACGATAACACTCGATCTGCGCAGCCAATCATTCA
Organism: Pseudomonas sp. SWRI179; assembly: GCF_014268705.1. Taxonomy (NCBI): domain Bacteria; kingdom Pseudomonadati; phylum Pseudomonadota; class Gammaproteobacteria; order Pseudomonadales; family Pseudomonadaceae; genus Pseudomonas; species Pseudomonas sp. SWRI179. Next base: position 51,007 of record NZ_JABWRA010000040.1, read on the forward strand.
AACCTGAAACCGCTGCACCATCGTGCGCAGCGAATTCGCCAGTTGCGACAACTCATGGCTGGACGCACTGGTCTGATCCGCGCCGGAAGCCGAGCGCACCGACAAATCACGAATGTTCACCAGGTTGCGATCGACCTCGCGGGCCACTTGTGCTTGCTCCTCGGCAGCACTGGCGATGACCAGGTTGCGCTCATGGATCTCGCTGACCGACGCCGTAATGGTGTGCAGCGCTTCCCCTGCCCGCTCCGCCATCGCCAGGGTGCTTGCCGCGCGACTGGAGCTGGCCTGCATGGAATCGAGTGCCTGGGTGGCACCGCTGCGCATGCCTTGGACCATCTGCTCGATTTCCTGGGTCGATTGCTGCGTGCGATAAGCCAGCGCCCGCACCTCGTCGGCCACCACCGCGAAGCCACGTCCACTCTCTCCCGCCCGGGCCGCTTCAATGGCCGCGTTGAGGGCCAGCAGGTTGGTCTGCTCGGCGATGGCGCGGATTACGTCCAGCACCTTGCCGATATCCTGCGACTGGTTGGCCAAGGATTGCACCAGGCCGCCGGTCACTTGCACATCGTTAGCCAGGGCGCCAATGGCCTCGACCGTGTCGCTGACCCGCTGCTGCCCCAGGGATGCCGACTCACTGGACTGACGCGTGGCATCGGAAGTGGAAACCGCATTGCGAGCAACCTCCTCCACAGCGGTGGTCATCTCGGTGACGGCGGTGGCTGCCTGTTCAATTTCGTTGTTCTGTTGCTGCAGGCTGTGGGTGCTGTCGAGCGTGACGGCGTTCAGCTCATCGGCTGCCGTGGCCAGTTGCGCGGCCGAGCCGCTGATGCCCTGCAACGTCTCGCGCAGATTCTGTTGCATGGCCGCCAACGCCTTGAGTAAACGGCTGACTTCGTCGTTGCCATGGGTTTCGATCGGTCGGGTCAAGTCACCCCGGGCGACGCTCTCCGCAGCATCCAGCGCCTCGCCCAGGGGCTTGACGATACTGCGCGTGAGCAACATGGCCAAGGCCACCGTGGCCAGGGCGGCAAGCACAATGAACAGGCTGACGATCATGCGGGAACTGGCGTAGTGCTCCTGGGACTTCTGGCTCTCGATGGACACCTGCTTGGAGAACAACTCCGCCAGATCGTTGAGCTGCTTGCCGGAACCGTCCACCACGGTCTTCATGTCCACCAGCAGCAACTTGATCAGATCATCCCGACGCCCCTGTTCCGCCAGGGTGAAGGATTGCGCGATACCGGTACGGTACGCAGCGAACGTCTGCTTGAACTGGTCGTAAAGGGCCTTGCCTTCAGGCGTCACGACGAGTTTTTCGTAAGCCGCGATTTTTTCGCCCAACTCCTTGTCGCGGGTGTCCATCTGGCCGCGGTACACCGGGATGTTCTTCGGATCCTGGTCCAGGGCCATACGCAGGGAGATCGTGCGGATCCGCAACATCCACTCGCGAATCTCGTCACCCCCGCGAATGCTAGGCAGCCATTGGGTTTCCACGGCGACTTCACTGTCACGAATGCTCGACATCTGCCCCAGCGCAAACACCCCGAGCAACGCCACCAACACGGCGATCAAGGCAAACCCCAGCGCGGCGCGGGGGGCGATATTCAACTGACGAAGAAACATAGGGGTGCCTTTTTTATTGTTGGCCCGAGGTGGGGCCGGGCCCCTGTCGGTGGGTTATCGGCAAGTTGTACGATGACTTAAGTCAATCCACTTTATTCCAGGCAAAAAAAATCCCCGTATCTTTCGATACGAGGATTTTTAATATGGTCGGGGTAAGGGGATTCGAACTCCTGACATCCTGCTCCCAAAGCAGGCGCGCTACCGGACTGCGCTATACCCCGGTAAAAAAAAGGCGACCTTTGCAAGTCGCCTTCCTCGATCAGTGCTTTTGGCCTCTGATCTTAAGATTCGATTCCAGCGAGCTGGTTTCAAAAATGGTGGGTCGTGTGGGATTCGAACCTACGACCAATTGGTTAAAAGCCAACTGCTCTACCAACTGAGCTAACGACCCAAATATGGTCGGGGTAAGGGGATTCGAACTCCTGACATCCTGCTCCCAAAGCAGGCGCGCTACCGGACTGCGCTATACCCCGATTGAAATGGCTCCGTGACCAGGACTCGAACCTGGGACCCAATGATTAACAGTCATTTGCTCTACCGACTGAGCTATCACGGAACTGATATTTCAAGTTACTGCAATTTGAAGCTACATCGTTGAATCTCGCTTCAACCTCTTTCACCGTCTGCATCGCTGCGTTCGTGTGTCTGAGGCGCGCTATTCTACAATTTTCAAAACCTCTGTCAACCCCTTAAATTGCTTTCAAGACAATGATTTGCAACTTATTTTGGATTCCTTCTCAGTGAGAAGTAACCCTTGGGGTGACGTACTGCGGGGCGCACTTTACAAGCCTTTTCCTTTGAGTTCAACGGCCTGATGAAAAAAATGGCCTCGCAAGGCAAGGCCATTTCAATCGCCAGCAGTCCCGGCTATCAGTTAAAGACGATTTCGTCGTTCTCCACCGTACCGGTCACGGTTTCGCCCGGCATGAAGCGACCCGACAGAATCAGCTGCGCCAGCGGGTTTTCGATCCAACGCTGGATCGCCCGCTTCAGCGGCCGAGCGCCATAGACCGGGTCGTAACCCACCGCAATCAGCTTGTCCAACGCCTCATCGCTCAATTGCAGTTTCAGCTCGCGCTCGGTCAGGCGGCTGCGCAGGCGGCCCAACTGGATCTCGGTAATCCCGGCAATCTGATCCCGGGCCAACGGCTCGAAGATCACCACTTCGTCGACCCGGTTGATGAACTCCGGCCGGAAGTGGGTAGAGATTGCGTCCATGACCGCCGCGCGCTGCGCCTCGCGATCACCCACCAGCTCCTGGATCTGCGTCGAACCCAGGTTAGAGGTCATCACGATCACCGTGTTGCGGAAGTCCACCGTGCGCCCGTGGCTGTCGGTCAGGCGACCATCCTCCAGCACTTGCAGCAGGATGTTGAACACATCCGGGTGCGCCTTCTCGACCTCATCGAGCAGGATCACCGAGTACGGCTTGCGACGCACGGCCTCGGTCAGGTAACCGCCCTCTTCATAACCGACATAACCCGGTGGTGCACCGATCAGCCGTGCCACGGAATGTTTCTCCATGAACTCGGACATGTCGATGCGCACCATCGCCTCCTCGGTATCGAAGAGGAACTCGGCCAGTGCCTTGCACAGCTCGGTTTTACCGACACCGGTCGGGCCGAGGAACATGAACGAGCCGCTCGGACGGTTAGGGTCCGACAACCCGGCTCGGGACCGGCGCACGGCGTTGGACACCGCCACCACCGCCTCTTCCTGACCGATCACGCGCTGGTGCAGCAGGCTTTCCATCTTCAGCAGCTTGTCGCGCTCGCCTTCGAGCATCTTCGAGACGGGAATGCCGGTCCACTTGGAAACCACTTCGGCGATCTCTTCCTCGGTCACCTTGCTGCGCAGCAACTGGTTTTCGCTCTTGCCGTGCTGGTCGACCATTTGCAGGCTGCGCTCCAGGTCCGGGATCACCCCGTACTGCAGCTCGGCCATGCGGTTGAGGTCGCCTTTGCGGCGAGCCGCTTCCAGTTCCTGGCGAGACTGTTCGATCTTCTGCTGAATCTGCGCAGACCCCTGGACCTCGGCTTTCTCCGAGTTCCAGATTTCCTCGAGGTCGGAATACTCACGCTCGTGACGCACGATTTCTTCCTGCAACCTCTCCAGACGTTTCTTCGCCGCCTCGTCGCTTTCTTTCTTCAGCGCCTGGGACTCGACCTTGAGTTGAATCAGGCGACGCTCCAAACGATCCAGCACTTCGGGCTTGGAGTCGATTTCCATGCGGATGCGGCTCGCGGCCTCGTCGATCAGGTCGATGGCCTTGTCCGGCAATTGCCGGTCGGTGATGTAGCGGTGGCTGAGCTTGGCCGCCGCGATGATCGCGCCGTCGGTGATCGCCACCTTGTGGTGAACTTCGTAGCGCTCTTTAAGGCCACGCAGGATGGCGATGGTGTCTTCTTCGCTCGGTTCCTCCACCAGCACTTTCTGGAAGCGCCGCTCGAGGGCCGCATCTTTCTCTATATATTGGCGGTACTCGTTGAGCGTGGTCGCGCCAACACAGTGCAACTCGCCACGGGCCAACGCTGGCTTGAGCATGTTGCCGGCGTCCATCGAGCCTTCGCCCTTGCCCGCACCGACCATGGTGTGCAGTTCGTCGATGAACAGGATGATCTGCCCTTCCTGCTTGGACAGCTCATTGAGCAGGGACTTGAGCCGTTCTTCGAACTCGCCGCGGTACTTGGCACCGGCGATCAGAGCCCCCATGTCCAGGGACAACAGGCGCTTGCCCTTGAGGCCGTCCGGCACTTCACCGTTGATGATGCGCTGGGCCAAGCCCTCGGCGATGGCGGTTTTACCCACGCCAGGCTCACCGATCAGCACCGGATTGTTCTTGGTACGGCGTTGCAGCACCTGGATCGTGCGGCGGATCTCATCGTCGCGACCGATCACCGGGTCGAGCTTGCCTTCCTCGGCACGCTTGGTCAGGTCGACGGTGTATTTGTCCAGCGCCTGGCGCGACTCTTCGTGGTTCGCGTCGTTGACCGCTTCGCCGCCACGCAGGTTGTTGATGGCGTTTTCCAGGGCTTTCTTGCTCACCCCTTGGCCAAGCAGCAACTTGCCGAGCTTGCTGTTCTCGTCCATGGCGGCGAGCAGCACCAGCTCGCTGGAAATGAACTGGTCGCCCTTCTGCTGGGCCAGGCGATCGGCCTGGTTGAGCAGCCGCGCCAAGTCCTGGGACATGTTCACGTCACCGGTCGGATTCTGGATCTTGGGCAACTGGTCGAGTTCTTTGGCCAACTCTTTGCGCAGGCTGTTGACGTCAAAGCCGACCTGCATCAACAGCGGCTTGATGGAGCCGCCCTGCTGTTCGAGCATGGCTTGCATCAAATGCGCCGGTTCGATACCGGGATGGTCCAGGCCGACGGCCAGGGACTGGGCATCGGACAGGGCCAATTGCAGTTTGCTGGTTAAACGATCAATACGCATGGGTCACCTTCCTAATGAGCAGGCCGGACCTAGAAAACATCCTGAATGAAGAAACCTGCCAGATACCGTTATAGATGTGGTCGATTCTGGAAGATTCAAGCCGGGCGCCCTTGATGCAGATCAGAGAAGTCTAGCGCTCGATCCAGATCAGCGAGGCGAAGCGACCGGTGCGCGGATTGCGCCGGTAGGAAAAGAAACGTGGGTCGGTCACGGTACAGAAACCGCCGCCGTAAACGGCCGTGACACCCCGTGCCGCCAGACGCAGCCGTGCCAATGCGTAGATGTCGGCCAGGAATTTGCCGGCGTTGGGGCTCGCGACGAAGGCTTGTGCCGCCTGGGGCAGCTGCGCGATGAAGGCTTCACGCACTTCCGGTCCGACTTCGAAGGCGTGCGGGCCGATGGCGGGGCCGAGCCAGGCCAGGATTTCATCCGCAGGCACGGCAAGGCTGTCGAGGGTGGCTTCCAGCACACCGTTCGCCAACCCGCGCCAACCGGCGTGGGCCGCCGCGACGCGGGTGCCGGCACGGTTGCAGAACAACACCGGCAAGCAATCGGCGGTCATCGCCGTGCACGCGATACCCGGCGTGGCGGTCCAACTGGCATCGGCGGTCGCCACCTGGGTCGGGTCAGCCTCGACCACGGCAATGCCGTGGACCTGCTGCAGCCAGGCCGGGGTGATGGCGAAGGGATCGGTGAGGCGGCGGCGGTTTTCGGCAACGGCCGTGGGGTCGTCGCCGACATGGTCGCCCAGGTTGAGGCTGTCGAACGGCGCCAGGCTGACGCCGCCCTCGCGGGTGGTGACGCAGGCCTTGACCCGGGCCGGCGCGGGCCAGTCGGGTGTCAGCCAGTCACTCATCCGATGAACGCCTCGCGATCCTGCTTGAGCAACGTCAGCAACCAGACGAAATCATCCGGCAACGGCGATTCCCAGCTCATGCGCTTGCCGGTCGTCGGGTGATCCAGCTCCAGGAAACGCGCGTGCAGCGCCTGGCGCGGGAAACTCTTCAGCGATTCGACCATGGTCTGGCTGGCGGCCGGCGGAATGCGGAAACGACCGCCGTAGGCCGGGTCGCCCACCAACGGGAAGTTGATGTGGGCCATGTGCACGCGAATCTGGTGGGTACGGCCGGTTTCCAGCTTGACCCGCACATGGGTGTGGGAACGGAAACGCTCCAGCACGCGGTAATGACTGACCGCCTGCTTGCCGCCTTCCATCACCGCCATGCGCTGGCGCTGCTGGCCGTGGCGACCGATCGGGGCGTTGATCTTGCCACCGGCGGTGACCACACCGATCACGATGCACTCATAGATGCGGCTGACGCTGCGGCTTTGCAGCTGTGTGACCAGCTGTGTCTGCGCCTGGATGGTCTTGGCCACCACCATCAGGCCGGTGGTGTCCTTGTCCAGGCGATGGACGATGCCGGCACGGGGCACATTGATGATGTCCGGCACGTGGTGCAACAAGGCGTTGAGCAGCGTGCCGTCGGCATGACCGGCCGCCGGGTGCACCACCAGGCCCGCGGGCTTGTTGATCACCAGGATGTCATCGTCTTCATAGACGATGTCCAGGGCAATGTCCTGGGCGACCCATTCTCCCTGGGCCTCCTGCTCGGCAGTCAGCTCGAGGATGGCACCGCCGTGGACGATGTCGCGCGGACGGATCACCGCCCCATCCACAGTCAGGCGGCCGTCCTTGATCCAGGCGGAAAGGCGCGAGCGAGAGTGCTCGGCAAAGAGTTGTGCGGCGACTTGATCGAGGCGTTGGCCGCCCAAATCGGACGGCACCTCTGCGCGAAGTTCTATTTTATCGGACATGCTCGGACTGGGCGTCGGCACAGCCTTTGGTTTCGGCTGCGCGCTTGTGGTTAAATACGGCGTCTTTTGCCCCGAGGCTTTCAACGGGGCGCTCATCATAACAGGACGGCCCCGCCCAAGACAGCGGCCGTCATAGGGACGCAAGCCGCCATGCAAGTGAAACACCTGCTGCTGATCGCCATCCTCGCATTGACTGCTGCTTGCTCGTCGAAGGAAGTCGTAGACGAAAACCTGAGCGAAGTCGAACTGTACCAACAGGCGCAGAACGACCTGGATAACAACAGCTACACCAGCGCCACCGCCAAGCTGAAGGCGCTGGAGTCGCGGTATCCGTTCGGTCGCTACGCCGATCAGGCCCAGTTGGAGCTGATCTACGCCAACTACAAGAACGCCGAGCCGGAAGCCGCCAAGTCCGCCGCCGAGCGCTTCATTCGCCTGCACCCACAGCACCCGAACGTCGATTACGCCTATTACCTCAAGGGCCTGACCTCCTTCGACCAGGACGTCGGCCTGCTGGCGCGCTTCCTGCCGCTGGACATGACCAAGCGTGACCCGGGCGCCGCGCGCGACTCCTACAACGAGTTCGCCCAGCTGACCAGCCGCTTCCCCAACAGCCGTTATTCGCCTGATGCCAAGCAGCGCATGATCTACCTGCGCAACCTGCTGGCTTCCTACGAAATCCACGTGGCCGACTACTACCTGACCCGTCAGGCCTACGTCGCCGCCGCCAACCGTGGCCGCTACGTGGTGGAAAACTTCCAGGAAACCCCTTCGGTGGGTGATGGCCTGGCGGTGATGACCGAAGCCTACCAGCGCCTGCACCTGGACGACCTGGCCGCCACCAGCCTGGAAACCCTCAAGCTGAACTACCCGGACCACCCTTCGCTGGTCGACGGCCAGTTCACCCCGCGCGTTGACGAAGCCGACAACCGTTCGTGGCTGAGCAAGGCCACCCTGGGCCTGATCGAGTCCCGTCCACCGCTGCCGCCGGGCGAAACCCGCGCCAACCAGGACGTACAGCGCCAGTTCCAGGATGCCAAGGAAGCCATCCCGAACGAACTCAAGCCCAAGGATGAAAATGGCGACGTGATCGAGGAAGAAGAGCCTGAGAGCGATTCCAGCGACCGCTCGTGGTTCAGCTACATGACCTTCGGCCTGTTCGACTGAGCCAAGGCACCTGCAAAAAGGGAGACCCGACGGTCTAATGCCGTTCACTTAAGAAAAATGATGACCCTGTGGCGAGGGAGCTTGCTCCCGCTCGGCTGCGAAGCAGTCGTAAACCGGCGGGTGCGGTGTGTCTGATACGCCACACTTGGCAGGTTTTGGGGCCGCTTCGCGGCCCAGCGGGAGCAAGCTCCCTCGCCACGGGTTTGCCGTTTGCCTCAAGTGAACAGCATTGACCCGACGGTCTCCCTTTTTTGTGCCCGGGTTTTATTGCGCTGTGCGCCGTTCCTGTCCTTGGCTAAACTGCCTGATCTCTAGCCAAAAAGCCGCCCATCATGCTTCGTTTATTGATCTTGTTCGCAGTCGTTGCCTTCGCTATCTGGATCTTTCGCGGGGTGAAGAAGACCGGCGGCCGCGCGTCCCGCCCCACCCAGGAACAGGACGCACCGCCCATGGTCCGTTGCGCCCATTGCGGCGTACACCTGCCCCGTGACCGGGCACTGGCCCTCGAACAGCAATGGTATTGCAGCCAGGCTCATCTCGAGCAAGGCCCGGGCACTCGTGAGCGCTGAGGCTACAAGCCCACGCATCAAACAGGCGCAGCGCCTGCTGCGCCTCTACCACCTGTACCGCCTGAGTATCGGCATCACCCTGGTGCTGCTGATCTCCAGCAACATGGACAACCGCCTGCTGGAATACGCCAACGACGACCTGTTGCGCAGTGGCAGCTGGTTGTACCTGGTCTTGAATATCCTGCTGGTGGTGTTCCTGGAAAACACCCGCCGCCCTGCCCGGCTGTTCGGCCTGGCCCTGACCGACGTGCTGCTGCTCTCGTGGCTGTTCTTCGCCGCGGGCGGCGCCCCCAGCGCCATCGGCAACCTGATCATCGTCTCGGTGGCCATCGGCAATACGCTGCTGCGCGGCCGGATCGGCCTGTTGATCGCGGCCGTCGCCACCCTTGGCATCGTCGGTTCGAGTTTATTTCTTGGCTTGAGCGACTCGAACCGTCCCAGCAGTTACTTGCAAGCCGGCACCCTCGGGGCGTTGTGTTTTGCCGCCGCGCTGCTGGTGCAGGGCCTGACCCGACGTTTGGAAGCCAGCGAAACCCTGGCCGAGCAGCGGGCCAGCGAAGTGGTCGGACTGGAAGCCCTCAATGCCCTGATCCTGCAACGCATGCGCACCGGCATCCTGGTGCTCGACCGCCAGCGCCGGGTCCAACTGGCCAACGAAAGCGCGCTGAACCTGCTGGGCATGCACGACCTGGTCGGCCAACCGATCGACGATTGCTCCAGCGCCCTGGTCGAGCGCCTGCAACTCTGGCTGAACAACCCCAGCCTGCGCCCGCCCAGCCTGACCATCAGCGGCACGGGCCTGACCCTGCAACCGAGCTTCATCGCCCTGGGCCACAACGACCAGCAGCAGATCCTGGTGTTTCTCGAAGACCTGGCCCAGGTGGCCCAACACGCCCAACAGCTCAAGCTCGCCTCCCTCGGGCGCCTGACCGCCGGTATCGCCCATGAAATCCGCAACCCCTTGGGCGCCATCAGCCACGCGGCGCAATTGCTGCGCGAATCCGAGGAACTGAACGACGCGGATCGGCGTCTGACGCAGATTATTCAAGATCACTCCCAACGAATGAATCGCGTCATTGAAAACGTCCTGCAGCTGTCTCGCCGCCAGCAAACCACACCCCAGCGCCTCGACCTGCGGACCTGGCTCGATCAGTTCGTCCGGCAGACCCGCGAAAGCATGGCCGACCACCAGCAATTGCACTTGAGCATCGACCCGGGCGACCACACCACGCTCATGGACCCCGACCAGCTCACCCAGGTGCTCGACAACCTGCTGCGCAACGCCTGGCGCCACAGCGCAATGGCCCACGAACAGGCCGAGGCCTGGCTGAAACTGTTCATCGACCCTCACAGCCAGCTGTCGACCCTGGACATCATCGACAATGGCCCCGGTGTCACGCCCGAGCAGCAGGCGCATCTGTTCGAGCCCTTCTTTACCACCAGCAGCCAGGGCACCGGCCTTGGGCTCTATCTGTCCCGTGAGCTGTGCGAAAGCAACCAGGCCCGCCTAGACTTCAAACCACGCCAAGGCGGCTGCTTTCGCATCACTTTTGCTCACGGACGGAAACAGATTTGAACAATCGCTCACGGCAACGAATCCTGATCGTCGATGACGAACCGGACATCCGCGAACTCCTGGACATCACCCTGGGCCGGATGAAACTCGACACCCGCAGCGCCAAGAACCTTGCCGAGGCACAAGCCCTGCTGGCAGGGGATGCCTTCGACCTGTGCCTGACCGACATGCGTTTGCCCGATGGCACCGGCCTGGAACTGGTGCAGCACATCCAGCAACGTTATCCACAACTGCCCGTGGCGATGATCACCGCCTACGGCAGCCTGGAAACCGCCATCGACGCCCTCAAGGCCGGCGCCTTCGACTTCCTGACCAAACCGGTCGACCTGGGTCGGCTGCGGGAACTGGTCACCAGCGCCCTGCGCCTGCCATCGGTCGCCATACCGACCAGCACCCTCGAACGCTGCCTGCTGGGCGACTCGCCCCCCATGCTCGGTGTGCGCAAGCAGATCGAGAAACTCGCTCGCAGCCAGGCCCCGGTGTACATCAGCGGAGAATCGGGCTGCGGCAAGGAACTGGTCGCCCGGTTGATCCACGAACAAGGCCCCCGCGCCAACCAGCGTTTTGTACCGGTCAACTGTGGGGCGATTCCCACGGAACTGATGGAAAGCGAGTTCTTCGGCCACCGAAAAGGCAGCTTTAGCGGCGCCATCGAAGACAAGCCTGGGCTGTTCCAGGCCGCCCATGGCGGAACCTTGTTCCTCGATGAGGTGGCCGACCTGCCCCTGGCGATGCAGGTCAAGCTGTTACGAGCCATCCAGGAAAAGGCCGTGCGCGCCGTGGGCGGCCAGCAGGAAGAAGTGGTGGATGTGCGCATCCTCTGCGCCACTCACAAGGATCTCGACGCCGAGGTCGCCGCCGGGCGCTTTCGCCAGGATCTGTATTACCGGCTGAACGTCATCGAATTGCGCGTGCCGCCGTTGCGTGAACGCCGCGAAGACATCGAGCCCTTGGCCAACCACATGCTCCAGCGCCTGGCCAGCGCCACCGGCAGCCCTGCGGCAAAGCTCCATCCGCGAGCCCTGGAAGCCCTGCAGAACTACCGTTTCCCGGGCAATGTGCGGGAATTGGAGAACATGCTTGAGCGGGCCTATACCTTGTGCGAACAGCAACTGATCGAAGCGGATGACCTGCGTCTGGCCGAGGGCAATGCGACTGAGGCGGGCAATCCCGATTTGATGCAGGTCGACAATCTCGAGGATTACCTGGAAGAGGTCGAGCGCAAGCTCATCCTCCAGGCATTGGAAGAAACCCGCTGGAACCGCACGGCGGCCGCGCAGCGGTTGAAGTTGTCGTTTCGGTCGATGCGGTATCGGTTGAAGAAGCTTGGGCTGGATTGAGCCACGCTTTCGAAGCCCACGTATTCCCCTGTGGCGAGGGAGCTTGCTCCCGCTGGGCTGCGCAGCAGCCCCAAAAGCAGCGACTCGATCACCTGATGCTCCGAGGTCTCAGGTTGGGGGCCGCTTCGCGACCCAGCGGGAGCAAGCTCCCTCGCCACAGGTTCGGCGCTCGCCTTCGCAGCTCTTCTAGCCTTCCGCCACCGGCACCCGTTCGTCCAGCAC